>DATEND010000309.1:0-2005 GCA_035275245.1 Candidatus Eiseniibacteriota bacterium | reverse complement strand
GCTTCGATCACGTGACGGTAGGCGGCGAGCGGGTGATCCGAGAAATAGAATCCGAGCACTTCCTTCTCGCGCCGAAGCCGCTCGTCCGCCGGCCAGGGCGGGACAAAAGGCAGCGGCGGATCCGTCGCGGCGAACGACTGGTCCGCGCCGAAGAGGGACTCTTGGTGTCGCGCCACGGCGCGGGCGCGATCCTGGGCCTGCGTGAGGAGGAGGCCCACCGCCTCGAAGAGTTGCGCCCGCTCCCCCCCGAGGCCGTCGCAGGCTCCGGCCAGGACGAGCGATTCGAGCACGCGGCGGTTGATCTGCGCGACCTCGACCCGGCGGACCAAGTCGGCGAGGGAGAGGAACGGCCCGCCCGACCGTCGCGCGGCGACGATCGACTCCACCGAGCCCTGCCCGACGTTCTTGATGGCGGAGAGCCCGAACCGGATCGCCGGCCCCTCGATCGAGAACGACGCGATGCTCTGGTTCACGTCGGGCGGCAGGACCGCGATCCCCATGCGCTTCGACTCCTCGACCAAGGTCACGATCCGGTCGGTATCCCCCACCTCGCTGGTCAAGGACGCGGCGAGGTAGGCCGCCGGCGCGTGCGCCTTCAAGTACGCGCACTGATAGGAGAGGACGGCGTACGCCGCGCTGTGCGACCGGACGAAGCCGTAGCCGGCGAACTTCTCCATCAGGTCGAACAGCTCCTCGGCCTTCTTCTTCGGGACCTGGTGCGTCTTCGCGCAGCCCTCGACGAACGTCGCCTTCATCCGCGACATCTCCTCGGGCATTTTCTTCCCCATGGCGCGCCGAAGGAGATCCGCCTGGGCCAGCGAGAATCCCGCCAGTCGGTTCGCGATCTGCATCACCTGATCCTGATAGACGATCACCCCATAGGTGTTACTCAAGATCGGCTCGAGCTCGGGATGCATGTAGCTGACCTTCTGCTTCCGATGCTTCCGCTTCACGAAGTCGTCGATCATGCCGCTCTGGATCGGGCCGGGGCGGAAGAGCGCGTTGATGGCGATGATGTCCTCGAATGTGTCCGGGAGGACCTTTCTCAAGAGATCCCGCATCCCCGACGACTCGAGCTGGAAGACGCCGATCGTCTGCGCCTTCTGGAGCAGCTCGTAGGTTGGCTTGTCGTCGAGCGGAATCGACTTCAAGTCGAGGGCGGACGCTCCGTCGCCGGCCGAGGCGGCGATGTGACGGAGCGCGTCCTCGAGGACCGTCAGGGTCCGAAGCCCCAGGAAGTCCATCTTGAGAAGCCCGACCTTCTCGAGCGACTTCATGTCGTACTGGGTCGTGAAGTCGCCCTTCGGCGACTTGTAGACGGGAACGTAGTCGGTGAGATGGCCCGGCGCGATCAGGACCCCCGCCGCGTGCGTCGACGCATGGCGGGCGAGCCCCTCCAGCGCGAGCGAGCATCGGATGAGCCGCGCGTGCGTCTCGTCCTGCGTCGCGAGCGCCTTGAGCTCCGGAACGATCTCGAGCGCTTTCGGCAGCGTCATGCCGAGGTCGGCCGGCACGAGCTTCGCGACCCGGTCGACTTCGGCGAACGACATCCCGATCGCACGGCCGACGTCCCGCACCACGGCGCGCGCCGCCATCGTGCCGAACGTGATGATCTGGCTCACGCTCTCCCGGCCGTACTTGCCGACCACGTAGTCGATGACCTTCTGGCGGTTCTCGTACGAGAAGTCGATGTCGATGTCGGGCATGCTGACCCGCTCGGGGTTCAAGAACCGCTCGAACAGGAGATCGAAGCGGATCGGGTCGAGATCCGTGATACCCAGGCAATAGGAGACGATGCTCCCGGCCGCGGAGCCGCGTCCCGGGCCCACCGAGACCCCGTTCTTCCGGGCGTAGTCGGTGAAATCGCGAACGATCAGGAAGTAGCGCGCGTATCCGACGGTGCAGATCGTGTCGAGCTCGTACTCGATTCGCGCCCGGTGCGCCTCGGTGACTTGGTCGCCGTAGCGCTCGGCCATGCCCTCGTGGGCCAGCCGGCGCAGGTATC
>DATEND010000308.1:0-2870 GCA_035275245.1 Candidatus Eiseniibacteriota bacterium | reverse complement strand
GCCTGACATGCGCAGCCCCAACGCGGTCGGCGCCGCTCTGGCCATCGCCGCGAGCCTGGCCGGCCTCGTAGCACCGGCGGCCGCCTCGACGTGGGCCGTGACGCCCGGAAGCTCCCCGGCCGCTCTTGCGCTCGAGCGAGCGCAAGCCGGCGACACCGTCCTCTTCGCATCCGGCGTCCACAGGGGCCGCCTCCGCGTGACGCGCCGCGTCACGCTCCGTGGCGCGCCGGGGGCGATCCTCGACGGCGGCGGCGACGGCACGGTGCTCACGGTGAACGCCCCCGGCGCGGTCGTGGAGTCGCTGACCATCCGCGGGAGCGGAACCCTGGTCCTGACGCTCGACGCGGCGGTTCACGTGCTGGCGTCGAGCGGCGTAACGCTGCGCGATCTCGTCATCCGCGACGCGCTCTACGGCGTCGCGGTCGAGCGCAGCGACTCGGTGTCGATCGAGCGGTGCGATCTCGAGGGCCGCGTCACGCCGTCGCCCGTGGCGGCGCCCGCCATGGACGAAGCGGGCGGAAACGGAATCCATCTCTGGTACAGCCGCGGCGCCCTTGTGGCGGGAAACCGGGTCGCCCGCTTCATGGACGGAATCTACCTCTCCTTCGCCAATGGAACCCGGATCGACGGGAACGTCCTGGCCGGAAACGGGCGGTACGGCCTTCACACGATGTACTGTCAGGAGAATCGGCTCGCCGGAAACCGCTTCGAGCGGAATATCGCCGGCTGCGCGATCATGTTCTCGAACCGTCTCGAGGTCTCCGGGAACGACTTCGTTCGAAACCGCGGTCCGAGGACCTACGGCATGCTCCTCCGCGATTGCTCGGACGGCGTGTTCACGATGAACCGGATGGTCGACAACACGATCGCGGTCTTCCTCGACAACTCGAACCGAAATCGCTTCCGGCAAAACCTGGTCCAGGACAACGGCTGGGGCGTGATCCTCTTCTCGTCGTGCGCGGGAAACGAATTCACGGGGAACGACTTCGTCAACAACGACTATCCCGTGGCGCTCGACATGCGAATCTCCGACAACCGATTCGACGATGGCCGGCGCGGGAATTTCTGGAGCGGCAGCGCTCCGTATGATCTCGACGCCGACGGCCTGAGCGACGTTCCCCACTCCCCCGTCACCGCCTTCGCGTTCCTTTCCAAGCAGTATCCCGACCTCTCGATCCTGGGTCACAGTCCCGCCGTCCTGGCGCTCACCGTGGCCGAGCGGACGATCCCGGCGCTCCGCCCGAGCGAAGCGGTCGACCGTTACCCGCTCGTAACCCCGTCGCGGCACAGCACGCGCGGCGCCGCGGTTCGGGGAGCGACGACCGATTCGGGCCATGAGGGCCGGAGCGTGCCCGCCGCGGCGGTGGGCTTCCTGGTCCTCTCGCTCACCGGCCTCTCCGGATTGATGCGGAGGAGGAGCGTCTCATGATTCGGGTCGAGGGAGTCGTGAAGCGCTACGGGACCGTGACCGCCGTCGACGGGCTCACCTTCGACGTGGCGCGGGGCGAGACGTTCGCGCTCATCGGACCGAACGGCGCCGGCAAGACGACGACGCTCAAACTCATACTCGGGCTCGCGCGTCCGGACGCGGGGCGCATCGCGCTCGGAGAACGGGGACTTCCCCCGCATGCCTCGGACGCGCGACGCGGCATGGGCTACGTTCCGCAGCGGGTGGAGTTCCCCGTCGGGCGGAGCGCAAGCGAAGTGCTTCGGTTCTTCGCGGAGCTGCGCGGGCTCGGTCGGGAGTCCGTGGCCGCCGCGCTGGACCGCGTCGGCATGACCGCACTCAAGCACCGCCGGGCAAGCGAGCTCTCCGGTGGGTACGCCCAGCGGCTGTCTCTGGCGCAGGCGCTTCTCGCCGATCCGGAGCTTCTCGTGCTCGACGAGCCGACCGCGAGCCTCGATCCGGAGGCGACCTGGGAGTTCAGAACCCTCGTCGAGGGGCTGCATCGGGAAGGAAAGACGATCCTTCTCTGCTCGCATCTCCTCAGCGAAGTCGAGCGCGTCGCGGACCGGGTGCTCATCCTGACGCACGGCCGTCGCGCCGCGCTCGAGTCCCTGGCGGAGCTGCGGGCGCGCCAGGCCGGCGACACCCGCCTCGAGCTCGAGACCGACGGCAACGCCGCCCACGCGCGGGACGTCCTCCTTCGCGCCGGAATCCCATGCAACGCGCTCGGCGACCACCGCCTCTCCGTCGAAGGAGGGAACGGGAACGGCGTCGGGGCGCTCGAGACCCTGCGAGGCGCCGGCATCGCGGTGCGCTCGTTCGAGCTGACGCGGCCCACGCTGGAGGAGATATTCCTGAGGGTGGTCCGGGGGGGGCGAGGCGATGGCTAGTTCCTCCCGCGTTCGCTCGAGATTGACGTGCCTTCTCCTCGCCGCCATGGCGGTGTCCGGTTGCACCGGCGCGGACGGGCCGCCGCGGATCGAAGCCGGCACGCGCTGTGTCGCGTGCGGCATGGAGGCGCGAGACCTTCGCTGGGCCGCGGCGCGGCAGGTCGACGGTCGCGTCCGGGTCTACGACTCCATCGAGTGCGCCGTGAAGGACGGCGCCGCGTCGGACACCCGATCGGAATTGGCGCTCTATCTTTCGGACTTCCCCACCGCCGCGCTCCACCGCTCCGATTCGCTGTGGGTCGTTCGGGCGAATCTTCCGTCGCCGATGGGGGGTGGATTCGCGGCGTTCCTCGACCGCGGGACGGCGGAACGCGTCGCGCTCGATCGCGGCGGGCGCTTCGCGCGGTTGGCTTCGTTCGACACGCCCGACGCCACGACGGATGCCGGAGGCCGCCCATGACGCGCGCCTATCGGTGGCTGGGCGTGGCGGTCTTTGCCGCGGCCGTCGCCCTCGCGGCCTTCGCGCGCGCCCC
>DATEND010000307.1:0-2714 GCA_035275245.1 Candidatus Eiseniibacteriota bacterium | reverse complement strand
ATGTAGGCGAGCGTGGGGGGATTCTTAAAGACGGAGTCCAGATACGCCTCCACCCGATCCCGGTCGTTCCTCATCCATCTAGGGACCCCCACTACGTGGTCACCCGGTCTGCCCCATGCCCACTTGAGGCTGTCTCCCTTCGTGTCGACTATGAGACCCCCCAGCCCGCCACCCCCGTGGCCTCGGCTCAGCGAGCAAGGGAGGGATATCCCGAACGTTGACTGGATGCGTTTGGACAACAGGCGATCCGTCGCGCTCAGCGTGTGGCGTTCGCACGCGGGAAGGAGTGCAAGGCTTACGGCGAGGACTGCAACGCGCGCGGCGGATCCGAGGCGCGATCTGCTAACCAGCGTCACGGTCGCTCGTAGCTCGCGAGGATCCAGCCCTCTTGTCGACGGTGCCGCAACCACCGATTCACTCGATCGAGCACGCGCACGGGGATCGAACGTCGGGGCGGTTGGATTTCGGAATTCGAACAACTGGGACACTTGATGAGGTCGTCATGCCCGTAATAGCCGAGCACCCGCTGCCGAACGGCGAGGAGGGCCGGATGGTAGGCGTCCGTTTCGCGAAGCATGGTGCGAAGACCCGTCGGCGGCAGCGGGAATGCAGCATTGAGTCGGCGTTCGTCGAACGAGGCCTGGTGCCCCCACGGGTGAAACTTCATCCCGCATCGGTCGCAGCGGACGAGCGAGGCGTTCAACCGCTCGCGATAGGGCACCGTGATCATGACGTGGCGGCGCGACACGCGCCACATCTCGCGAAACGCCGCCTCGCGCTCCGCGTCCCTCAAGTGTTCCACGACCTCCGAGCACAGCACGACGTCGAAGGATCGGTCGGCGAAGGGAAGCCTGCTCGCGTCGGCCTGTGCCCGCGCTCCCGTGAAGCGTCGAAGGGACTCGAGGACGACGTCCATGGAAGTGACGCGAAAGCCACGGCCCACGAGGAGTTTCGACAAAAATCCGGGGCCCGAGCCGATGTCCAGAACGGTTCGAGAGCCGGCCGGGACCTGACTCGCGATCCATTCGAGTCGCTTTTGGCTCCGCTCCGGCGGTTGGTAGTGCTCGCCATGCACGATCTCGAATAGTTCCCGATTGTATTGCACCGATGAGGTACTGGGATTCGTGCTGTCGGTCATCGGTCCCCTTCCGGCCTCGAAGATGCGCTCCTGCGATTCCAGAAGTATCTCATGTGGGCGCGGTCTCCGGAGCCCCGGCGGGCCGGCGACCGAGAAGCCGCTTGATCGCGGCCTTTCCCCGGCGTTCCGCCAGAAGCGCCCAGAACCGGGCTCGAGCCGTCGCGTTCCGGGGTCCGACGAGGGTCAGCTCGAAGGTTCGCCGATACGTGCCCGTAAACTGGAACTTGTAGGGCTCCGGTCCCCGGAGGAAATCGAATTCGGTCGACCGGCGGTCGATCGCATCCTCCACACAGCGCGCGATCATGACGACGCCGGGGCTGTACTTGATGGCGGGAACGCTCGGATTGGGCGATGACGGCTCGAACCCAGTTTGGTAATCGGACACGACGCCTTTGTATTCCAGCGCGTAGAGGACCGCGATGCCGCGCCCGCCGACGCGAAGCCAGTAGAGACGCATCCTGCCGCGAGGCGCCAGGTGCGCTGCGGCCCGACTGTGAAATTCCCGCACGCGAGGGTCGTGGAAGTTCCCCGTGAGACCCTTGCTCCCCCACCGGGCCGCGTGGAGTCGATAGAACTCCTCGAGCGCCGCCGACATGTCGGTCGCCGCCTCGGTCGTCGCGAAGACCGCTCCCACGGGCTCCAAGTACCTCACCTTTCGCCGAACGTTGGGCCTCAGCGCCTTCCAGTACTCCTCGCGGGTGGCCGGCATCGCTAGGTACGGGCACGTCTGCCCCGTCACGACGTCGGACGCGAACCCTTGCGCCTCGGCGAGCGCACGCACCGGCCCGAGGGCGAGGGAGTCGTCGAGCAAGTCGGTGAGGCGAATCCAATCCCAGGAGGACGCGCTCGAGGCCAGGGCACCCCAAATGGCGGCGACCACTTCCCGCTCGATCGACGCGTCGGCGATGAAATCGAGATAGTCGGAGCTCACCGCCTCCGTCCCCAGAAAGCGAATCACCCGGAGCGATCCCAGGATGCCCTCTCGGCCGAGGAGGAGGGGGGCGAGGCCCACGAGACGACCGGCCAAGTCCCGGACCAGGATCAGGCGGAGTTCCTTCGACGTCCCGAATTGAGTCCACCAGGGGTAGAGCCAACCCCAGGAGAGAAAAACTGAGCGCGAGCGGCTCCGGTCCAGGAGATCGTCCCACTCAGGCCCGAGCCGCTCGAACGTGCCCGCGTCGGTGCAGATTTCGGTGCGGAGACCGGTCATGCCCCTGCGCCCCGGCGATTCGCGCGGACCACGACGGCGAGGTCCTTGTCGCCACGGCCGCTCAGGTTGATCACCACGATTGGATCGGCGCCAAGCCGGCCGGCGCGTCCTTCCCGCACGACCCATGCGATCGCGTGCGACGACTCCAGGGCCGGAAGGATTCCTTCCTCGCGTGCCAAGAGGTCGAACGCGTCCAAGGCCTCGTCGTCGGTCACCGAGTCGTACGTCGCGCGCCCGGTCGCGGCGAGCAGGGCGTGCTCGGGACCCACGGCGGGATAATCGAGTCCGGCCGAGATCGAGTGGGTTTCTCGGACTTGCCCAGCCTCGTCTTGCAGAACGATCGTGCGCGTCCCGTGAAGGACGCCC
>DATEND010000306.1:0-4342 GCA_035275245.1 Candidatus Eiseniibacteriota bacterium | reverse complement strand
GGAGCGGGTCCGCGAGGCGCTCCGCCACGGCGAGGAGCGAGCACGGGCCGTGGCCCAGGCAACGATGCGCGAGGTGCGCGAGGCCATGAAGATCGGATGATCGACTCGGACGCGAAGGTAGACATGGCGGCGAACACGCCGACCCCGGACGCGGCGGCGGCCACCGCGGAGGTTCGCGCGGACGGCGCGCCCGGCGCGACCACGACCGGGCACGTCCCGATCCGCATCCAGGTCCCCGCCTTCGAGGGACCCCTCGATCTCCTCCTCCATTTGATCCAGCAGGACGAGATCGAGATCACCGACATCCCGATCGCGAAGATCACGAGGCAGTACTTAGAAACCCTGGAGTTGATGCGGGAGCTCGACCTGGAGGTCGCGGGGGAGTTCTTGGTCATGGCCGCGACCTTGATGCGCATCAAGGCGCGCATGCTCCTGCCTCCGATCCTCGCGGTCGAGGAAGAGGAGGACCCTCGCGAAGGCCTCGTTCGCCAGCTCCTCGAGTACCGGCGGTTCAAGGAAGCGTCGAAGGACCTCGAGCGCCTGGAATCGGAACGGCGCCGCATGTACGAGCGCGGGGCGCCGAGCCAGCTCGAGGATCCGGACGCCAGCGAGCTCTTGCCCGTGAGCCTGTTCCGGCTCCTGGAGGCGCTCAAGACCGTGCTCTCGCGCCAGGCGCCGCCGGTCGTGCACACGATCATCGCCGAGCCGATCCGCCTCGAAGAGGCGATGTCGCTCATGGAAGAGAACATCCGCACGCGCTCGAAGCTCCTGTTCGAGGAGCTGCTCGAGCTATTCGTGAGCCGTCTCGAGAAGATCACCGCCTTCCTGGGGCTCCTCGAGATGCTCAAGTTGGGCAGCGTGCAGGTGGTTCAGGAGGAGTTGTTCGGACCGATTTGGATCGAATGGAAGGGCCTGGAACGCCTCGAATCCGGCGAGCTGCCTGACCTCGACGAAACCGCCGCCGCGCCGGCCCTGGAGGAATGATCGAGATGCCGAGCCACCAGCAGATCATCGAAGCGCTCCTCTTCGCGAGCGACGCACCGGTCGGACTTTCCACGCTCGTCGAGGTGCTCGACGGGCCCGACGCCCGCGAAGTGACGGATCTCCTCCGCGACATGGCGCGTTCGCTCGAGGAGTCGGAACGGGGAGTCGTGCTCGCGGAGATCGCGGGCGGATACCAGCTCCTCTCGCGGAAGGAATGCGCGCCCTGGATCGACACGATGCTGCGCTCCCGGCGGAAGGTCCGCCTGTCGCGCGCGGGCCTCGAGACGCTCTCGATCGTCGCGTACAAGCAGCCGGTCACGAAGGTGGAGATCGATTCCATTCGCGGCGTCGACTCGGGCGGCTCGCTTCACACGCTCCTCGAGCGGAATCTCGTGGTGATCAAGGGGCGCTCGAAGGGCGTCGGACGCCCCCTGGTCTACGCCACGTCTCCGGAATTCCTCTCGTACATGGGCATCAACGACCTCTCCGATCTTCCCGAGTTGAAGGAACTCGGAGCCGTGCTCGAGGATCGCGAGCGCACGGAGATGGAGCTCGAGCTCGAGCCCGCGGAAGCGACCTCGGGGCCAGCCGGAGAGGGTGCGACTTAACCTCTTTCTCGCGCGCGCCGGCAAGGGCTCGCGCCGAGAAGCGGACGGCTGGATTCGGGAGGGAAGGGTCCGCATCAATGGGCGCCCTCCCGACGGAATGGGTGCCGGCGTCACGCCCGGTGTGGATCGCGTCACGCTCGATGGCGCGCTCGTCGAGCTTCCGGAAGCGCACCGCTACGCGGCCTACCACAAGCCTCCCGCCGTACTGGTCAGCCGCCGCTCTCAAGGCGGCAAGCCGACGATCTTCGACCAACTAGGCGAACGAGCGCGCGGGCTCATGCCGGTCGGACGACTCGACTACGAGTCGGAAGGCCTGATCTTGATGACCGATGACGGCGCGATGGCGGAAGCGCTCCTCCACCCGCGAACGGGCCTGCTCCGTCGCTACCGGGTCTGGGTGAGCCCCGTGCCCGATCCGGCGGCCCTCCGCCGCCTCGAAGCGGGCACGACCGTCGAGGGGGTCGCGGTTCGGCCCCTTCGCGTCGTCCACGAAGGCGCGGAACACGGTCAAGGCATCCTCGTGATCGATCTGGCGGAAGGGAAGAAGCGCGAGGTTCGGATGCTCGCCCGCGGCGCGAAACTGCACGTCCACCGGCTCCTCCGTATCGAGTTCGGGCCGCTCCATCTCGGAACGCAGCGGCGCGGGACGCTTCGGACCCTCGACCCGTCCGAGGTGGCCGCGCTTCGAAAGGCGGCAGCGAGCTTCTCGAAGAGCGCGCGGTGATGCTAGACTGCCGCTCCGATGACCCTCGACCCTAGGAGCGGAGCCCCGATGGCGCGCGAGATCGAGACGATCCGGCCGGAAATCCAGCGGTTGAGCCCCTACGTTCCGGGGAAGCCGATCGAGGAGTTGGAGCGCGAGCTCGGAATCACGGGCGCCATCAAGCTGGCGTCGAACGAGAACCCGCTCGGGCCGTCACCCTTCGCGGTCGCCGCGGTGAACGCCACGGCGCACCAGGTGAATCGATATCCCGACGGATCCTCGTTCTACCTTCGCGAAGCACTCGCCGCCCACTGGGGCGTGCCGGCCGAGTGGATCGCGGTCGGATCCGGCTCGAACGACTTGATCGACGTCCTCTGCCGCATTCATCTGGGCCCCGGGGACGAGGCCATCATGTCGTTTCCTTCTTTCGTCATGTTCGCCATCGCCGTCCGCGTGGCCGGGGGGACCTTGGTTCAGGTCCCCGGGAGGGATCTTTTCCACGATCCCGACGCCATGCTCCGCGCGGTGACCGATCGGACGAAGCTCGTCTACTTCTCGAATCCCGACAACCCGACCGGAACGATGGTGCGGCGGCGCGCCCTGGACGACTACTTCCGCCGCGTCCCGGATCACGTGCTCACGATCATCGACGAGGCGTACTTCGAGTATCTGACGGATCCAGAGTACCCGAACGGGCTCGAGTATCTCCGCCGGGGCAAGCGCGTGGCCGTGCTCCGCACGTTTTCGAAGATCTACGCGCTCGCGGGGCTTCGGGTCGGGTACGGCTTCTTCTCGGAGGAGCTCGCGACGCTGGTCCATCGCGTCCGACTTCCCTTCAACGTGACGAGCGTGGGGCAGGCAGCGGCGCGGGCGAGCCTCGAGGATCCCGAGCAGGTGAAGCGCGGCCGCGCCGCGAACGAAGAGGGAATCGCGACCTTTGAACGCGAGCTGCCGGGTCTCGGCCTCGAGCTGACGCCGACCTGGGCGAACTTCGTGCTCGCGCGATTCCCGAGTTCCGCCGTCGAGATGGCGCGCACGCTGGAGCGGCATGGCGTGATCATCCGCCCCGTCACCTCCTTCGGACTGCCGGCCGAGTTCGCGCGGATCAGCGTCGGCACGCGCCTCGAGAACGAACGGCTGATCGAGATCCTCCGCCGAACGCTGTGACCGCACGACGCGCCTCGACCCGTCCGGGCCGCCCGCTCCGCGGGGAGACGACGGTCCCGGGGGACAAGTCGATCACGCAGCGCGCCGTGCTCCTCGGTGCGCTCGCTCCCGGGAGGACGCGCGTCGAGGGTGGAAACCCCGGGGGTGACTCGCGCGCCGCGGTCGGTTTGGTTCGTGCGTTGGGCGTGAAGGTCCGCGCCTCCAAAGATGGTGCTTTGACGATCGAGGGCGGGAAGCTTCGCGAGAGCGCCTGGCTGCTCGACGCCCGAAACTCCGGTACCGCGCTTCGGCTCTCGGCGGGCCTCCTCTCCGCGCAACCCTTCCTCTCGATCCTGACCGGCGACGCCTCGCTTCGGACCCGGCCCGTCGATCGCGTGATCTTGCCGCTTCGGTCCCTCGGCGCGCGCCTCGCGGCACGGGACGGCGACCGCCTTCCGCCGCTCGTGGTGCAGGGCGGACCGCTCCGCGCCGCGTCGATCAAAACGGGCGTGGCGAGCGCCCAGGTGAAGAGCGCCGTGCTCTTGGCAGCGATTCAGGCGGAGGGACTCACCGACGTCGAGGAGCCCGTGCCGACGCGCGACCACACCGAGCGGATGCTTCCCGTCTTCGGCGCGATCGTCGAGCGGGACGCAAGGCTCGTCCGCGTTCACGGTCCCGCGCGCCTTCACGCGGCCGAGATCTCGGTGCCCGGCGACGCGTCGGCCGCGGCCTTCCTGCTCGCCGCCGCGTCGCTCGTCCCGCGCTCCGACGTGATCTTGCGCAACGTGGGCATAAACCCAACCCGCACCGGATTCCTCGAGTGGCTCCTGCGGTCGGGGGCCAGCATCGAGCGGCTCGAGCCGCGCGAATCGAGCCGGGAGCCGGTCGCGGATCTCCGCGT
>DATEND010000305.1:0-2423 GCA_035275245.1 Candidatus Eiseniibacteriota bacterium | reverse complement strand
GGTGTTCTGGCGATCCCTGGCGGAGTCGCCGGAAACGTGATGTCGATCCTGCCGGCGTTCACCATTACGGAGCGGCAAGTCCAAGTCGCGGTCGAATCCTTCGAACGGGCGTTGGCGGAGGCTGACGTCTAGAAGTCGTGCGGCATGTACCCGACGGGGGACTGGTAGTAGTAGTCGGAAGGGTAGTGGAGGAAATTCGAAACCCGGCTCATGTAGAGACAGGCGAAGTCCTTGAGCTGGTGCCCGAAGCGGCTCGATTCGTTTCCCTCCCGGAAGAGCGAGCCCCATCGCATGTTGTAGGCGCGGTCGATCTTGATGCGGAGGCTGTCGATTTCCGACTGTAGCTCGATCGCGCGTTTGTCGAGTGCCGCGAGCTGCTCCGGAATCGCGGCGATCCGCTTCGCGAGATCCTCCCGTCGCGCCGGATCCGATCCGTCCCGTTCCGCGAGGACGAGGGTCAGCCTGCGGAGCTCGCGGCCCAGCGCCGCCTTCTCGATCTCCACCTGGTGCCGCTCGGCCGAAACCTTTCCGAGCCGGTCGAACTCCTTCGCGAATTCCGTCGTGACGTTGATCTCGCGGTCGAGCTCCGGAACGAGCATGGCGGTGCGCCAGCCGAGCACGCGCTTCGACTGGAGGATGTCGCCGTAGGTGTGGTCGCCGAAGTAGAGGACGTGGTCGCCCGCCGCTCCCAGCGCCCGCTCGAGAAAGGCGCCCCCGCCGCCCCTTCCCGTCACCGAGGAGATCTTGCGTCCCTTCAATTCCGGGATCGCCTCGGCCGCGTCCGGGTTCGTGAAGAACCCGGGTTTGTGCGCCTCCACGATGATCACGTGGAAGAGGTCGCTCCAGTGGTTCGGCGCGCCCTTGCCCCGCTGAAGGATGTACTGGAGCAGGAGATCGCTGTAGGCCCACTCGCTGTTCGTGAGCAGGAAGAGACGCTTCCCGTTTCGGCGAAACTCCTCGAGCACGGTGCGAAGCTCGGGGTCGAATCGAATGTATCGATCGAGATCGCTCGTGATGACCGACTTCAGGCTTCCGTCGCGGTGCGCTTCGTCGATCATGGCGCGCACGTCCGCGTAAATCGCTTCGTAGTCGATCGGCGGTCCCGCCTTCCGGCGCTCCAAGAGATCGATCGCGCACAAGTAGAGGTAGACCTCGGGGAGATGAAACAGCGTGTCGACCGAGACGTAATTCTCGTGTCCCAGACGGATTCGGGACGATTTGTAGGCGCGGTTTCGCTCCTCCGACCGAAGCGAGGTCAGGCCGTGGTAGGCGCGGGTGACGAAGTTGAAGTAGTCCATCTTGAGCAGGTTGCCGCGCTTCCTGTCGACGACGAGTCCGCGGATCACGAAGGCGGGATCGTATTTCAGATCGAGAATCTCGCGCGGGTACTTCTTGTTCTCGACGAGCTTCCGCTTCGTCAGATCGAACGCCAGCTCCTCGACGTGCTGTGGATCGTAGTGCGCCAGGGTGTGGTCGAGGTCGAATCCGATCGCCCGGATCTGCGTCATGCGGAGATTTCGGTTCACGAAGACCCGGTGCTTCCGGGGGATGCGGTGGTCGCGATACCGGAGCGCGCGTGCGGATGGCTCGCTCGGCGTAGGGCCGCTCGGGCCGGGCTTCGGATGTTGCTTCGTCTCGGGCATGCGGAGGGATTGTAGGGGGTCGCGGCGCCGGGGGCCAGACGCTTTCCCAGACGCTCTCCCGGATGCTCTCTAGGTCCGACGACCGCGCCGAATCACGGCCAAGGCGCTCGCCCGTCCCTTGACGCCGTGGTACGGCGTCCCTACTCTGCGGGGGTGAACCTATGCCTCTACGAGGATCCCGACGTCGCCCGCTTCGGTCCCTTAGCGCTCCTTCGCCCCGTCTTTTCCCTTCGATGCGGCATCTTTTCCTTGATCGAGAAGATCGTTCGCGCGTTTCCGGAATCGCCGCTCGTGCTGGCGGTTCGGCCGGAGCTCGAGGAGCTGACGCGGATTCTCTATCCGACGGCGCACGTGGGCGACCCGCCGCCCGAGGAGACCCTCTTTCTGAACGCGCGCCTCTGCATGACCGACGACGAGGTGCTGCACTTCCTCGCCGCGGCGAAGCAGGAGGCGTCGTACATGACGGGGGGCGTCCTGTTCGCGGCCAAGGTGGCCGGTCCGCGGGTCGCGCACGTCGCGAAGTGGCTTCGGGAGGGCAATCCGGAGAAGGCGTTCGAGGAGCTTCGATTCCCGGCCGAGGTGAACGGATTTCTCGCGCGTTCGGCCGCCGACTTGATCCGATGGAGCCCGCGGCAGATCGTCCAGGACTTCCGCTACGCGTTCCAAGCCGGCGCCGTGCAGGGACGAATCGACGACGGCGCGCGCGTGCTTCAGCCCGAGGCGATCCACGTGGCCCGCGGCGCGCGGGTCATGCCGGGCGCCGTGCTGAACGCGGAGGGC
>DATEND010000304.1:0-2150 GCA_035275245.1 Candidatus Eiseniibacteriota bacterium | reverse complement strand
ACTTCGTGGCAGGTGGCCTCGTTCCGCTCCGGCATCGCCGCCGTGGTGGTCTGGCTCCTCATGCCCCAGGCGCGCCGGTTCTGGACCCCGCGCGTCGTCCTCCCGTCCCTCGCGTACGCGACGACCGTGATCCTCTTCGTGCTCGCGAACAAGCTCACGACGTCCGCGAATACGATCTTTCTCCAGTCGACCGCGCCGCTCTACATCCTGCTCCTGGGACCATGGCTCTTGCGCGAACGGAGCCGTCCACTCGATCTCGCGGTCATCGCGATGATCGCGGGAGGGCTATCGTTGTTCTTCGTCGGCGTCGAGCCCCCGGTCAAGACGGCGCCGAATCCGTTTCTCGGGAACACTCTCGCGGCTACGGCTGGAGTCACCTGGGCGTGCACGATCATGGGGCTGCGTTGGACGGGGCGGGCCGGCGACGGCAACGGGTCCGCGCCCGCCGTTGTGGTGCTCGGCAACCTGATCGCGTTCGCCGTCGGGCTCCCCTTCGCGCTTCCCGTCGTGGAGGCGCGGGCGCTCGATTGGGCCATCATCGCCGGTCTCGGCGTCGTGCAGATCGGCCTCGCCTACGTGTTCCTCACGCTCGCGATGCGCCACGTGCCCGCGCTCGAGGTCTCGGTGCTCCTTCTCTTGGAGCCCGCGTTGAATCCGCTCTGGTCCTGGATGGTGCATGGAGAGCGGCCGGGCCCGTGGTCGGCGCTCGGCGGCGTGACGATCCTGGCCGCCACCGGCCTCAAGACGTGGATCGATTCGCGGCCGGAGGGCTCGCGGGCCCATAACGAACCACGAGCACCGTGACGTCGTCCGCCGGCGGTTCGCCGTCGGCGAAGTCGCGCACCTCCGCGATCAGCCGTGCGAGGAGCGCATCCGGCGCCTGGAGATGCGCCGACTCGAGCAGGACCAGCAGGCGCTGCTCCCCGAATTGCTCTCCGCTGGGCGAGGTCGCGTCGGTCACGCCGTCGCTGTAGAAGATCAGCGTGTCGCCGGCCCGAAGCGTCGCGCGCTCCTCTTCGTACGTGGCGAAGTCGAACGCGCCGACCATGAGTCCTCCTTTGTCGAATCGCTCGAGGCGTCCGTCGGCGCGCACGAGGAGTGTCGCGTTGTGGCCCGCGTTGCATGCCGTGAGCGAGCCGTCGGGCGATAGCACGCCATAGACGAGCGTCGCGAAGCGGCTCTCGATCGCGCGCCGGAGAAGCGACTTGTTCACGCGGTCGAGCGTCTCGGCAGGGCCGGCGCCGGCGCCGACGTGGGACGCGAAGATTCCCTGGACCATGGCCGCGAGAATGGCCGCGGGCGGTCCTTTTCCCGCGACGTCGCCCAGAGCGACGCCGAGGCGGCCGTCAGCCATCTCGAACGTGTCGTAGAAGTCGCCCCCGATCGTGCGGCACGGAATCGACGCCCCCGTGGCCGTGAAGGTCGCGCCGGTCATCGAGCGCGGCGGGAGGAGCGCCTGCTGGATCTCGGCCGCGGTTTTTAGCTCCTGCTCTTCCCGCCCCTTTCGTTCCGCGGCCGCGCGTACGCCGTCGACGAACCGCCGCTGAAACTGGAACGCATAAATCATCGCCATGACCGTGGCTGCGAAGAGACAAGACCACGCCAGGAGCTGCACCGCGTCCTTAGGCGTTCCGAGAATGCCGGGCGCGATGGTGAACTGAAGCACGAGCGCCGCGATGACGCTCGCCGCGAGGCTCGAGCAGGCGAACGATGCGATCTCGATCACCAGCGGCTTTCCCCCCGCCGCTTCGCGCGTGCGAGAGAGCCGCGGGAGCACCCACTTGGCGTTCGCCATGTTCGACAGGTTGATCAAAGTGGAAAACACGACCGCCACGATGAAATAGCCGGGCAGTTCGGCGGGCCCCTCGCCATTCATGATGAAGAAGAAGAGCCCGAAGGGGATCGCGAAGAGGATCGGGCGAAGCACGGTCCGGAAAAGAATGTGGGACGTCAGCGCGCGGAGGGTCATGACGACCGCATCTTACGTCACGGGATTCGCGCGCGACACGGCGAAGCTGGAGAGATCCTTACAGATCCAGTTCCAAGTAGAGCGCGCCGGGGATCGGGTTCGCGCGGTACGACGCGATCGGGCGAAACCCGAGCGAGCGATAGAGCGCGATCGCCGCCTCCATGCCCGGCACGGTGTCGAG
>DATEND010000303.1:0-2764 GCA_035275245.1 Candidatus Eiseniibacteriota bacterium | reverse complement strand
CGCGGTTACTTGGGACGGACGCGGCTCGGGAGGCGCCCTCGTCGGCCAGGGCCTCTACGTCGTTCGCGTCCGACTCGGGTCCTTGGAGCGCTCGCAGAAACTCCTGATCGTTCGTTAGAGAGGAGGTCGGTTCACCATGTTCAACCGGAAATTACTCGCGCTCGCCTTCATGCTCATCGCAGCCGTCGTCGTTGTTTCGGCGCCGGGCGGCGCCATCGCGGGAACTCCCATCCCGATCTCTTTCACCTACCAGGGCAGCCTGAATGACGGGGTGACGCCTGCGACCGGGCTCTACGACTTCCGCTTCGGCATCTACGATGCCGCGACCGGAGGGACGGAGGTGGGCGCTCAGTTCGTCGAGGATCTTCAGGTCGTGAGCGGTATTTTCACGATCGAGCTGAACTTTGGCGCTGTCTTCGCTTTGACAGAGACGCGTTGGCTCGAGATCGGAGTTCGTCCGGGAACGTCGCGAGACCCTTATGTGGTCCTCCCGCGCCAGAAGCTCACCGCCTCGCCGTACGCGCTCAGCATGGCGCTCCCGCTCGACCAGGGAGCGAACAGCGCCTCGTCGCTCTTCACGGTGCGCAACCTGGGCACGGGAGCCGGCGGGAACTTCGTCGGGGGATCGGGGGCCACGCTCGGTTATGGCCTCATCGGGACCTCGAACAGCACGGCGTCCCAGGCCGCGGGCGTGCGTGGGATCGCGGCCGGGACGAGCGGGCTCACGATCGGGGTCGAGGGCGTCGGCACGGCCTCACCGACCGGCACCGGCATGGTTGCGACCGGCCAAGCCACCGGCATCTACGTGACGGCAATCTCGCCGGCGACCTCCTCGGTGGGGGTCTACGCCGTCAACTCGGGCCAGGGCTCCGCCGTGTTCGCCACCGGGCAGGGAGCTCAGAAGAACGCGGCCACGATCCGTGCGGTCAATTCGAATGCGACCCAGGGCATGGCGGCCTATCTGAGCAACAACTCTGGATTCGCCACGACACAGGTCACGCAGGGCGGGTCGGGTCAATGCATGCTCCTCGAGCAGAACGGGACGGGGCATTTCATCCAGGCTTTGACCCCGAGCGGCACCAAGTTCTGGGTTGACGCCTCTGGCACGACGCACACCAAGGTGCTCGAGATTCTGGGAGGCGCGGACCTTTCGGAGAAATTCGACGTGGCGCCGAGCGCGCCGGCCGATGCGGCCGGCATCGAGCCCGGAACCGTGGTGAGCATCGATCCCACCACCGAGGGCCGGCTCGTCGTGACCCGCAAACCCTACGACCACCGCGTGGCCGGCATCGTGAGCGGCGCGGGAGGCGTCCAGCCCGGCATGATCATGGGGCAGGAGGGAACGGTCGCCAGCGGGGAACACCCGGTTGCGCTCACGGGACGCGTCTACTGCAAGGCGACGGCGGCGGGCGGGCCGATCCGTCCCGGCGATCTACTCACGACGTCCTCGATCCCCGGGCATGCGATGCGGGTTGCCGATCCCGCGCGCGCGCAGGGGGCGATCCTCGGGAAATCGATGAGCTCCCTCGAACGCGGCGAAGGGCTCGTGCTCGTTCTGGTGGGGCTTCAGTGAAAGGGGGGTTCGTCAGGGCGGCCGTGCTTGCGTGGGGGCTTTTCGTTGCGCACACCGCGGCGGCATCCACCACGATCGACGTTCGGGTCTCGGTGAAGGTGATCGTGAGTCCCTCGGCTGGGACCAGACCCTCCATAGTCGACTCGCCCTACACCGCGATTCAGGACTCCCATATCTATTCCATGTTCCAGTTCGCGAACGATTCGCTCTTGAGCGAGTACTGGCGTGGATACCGGTTCATAGTCGACGAGATCGTAAATGTCGGCTCGCCGTGCGCCGGATGCACTCCGACCAATCCGAGCTTCTGGTACAACACCGTGTTCGACAGCGCCTCGATGCACAACCTCGAGATCGCGGCCAAGTCGGATGCCGATTATCTGTGGCGGAACAATGCCGTAAACCTCTATATCAACTGGGGGCACGGGAACGGCGCGGCCGCCTCCTTTCCTCCTCCCGCGGGCGGTTCGAACGACGTTGTCATTGCCGGGAGCCGGATCTGCGACCCAGGGTTCCGCGATGGGTTCGACGGCGTGATCCTTCACCACGAACTCGGTCACTACTTCAATCTCGCCCATCCGAACAAATTCCTGGACGATTGCTGCAATCCCGCCTCTTGCATCAAGGATGGAGACAGCATAGAGGAAACACTTCCCGACGGTCCTTGCTTCACGCTCGACGAGCTCTCGACGTATCGATGGGGCCAGCCATTCAGCGCCGTGGGACCCGTGAAGCAGGACTCGCTCTGGAATACGTTCTGGAACAACATGACGTACCTTCACCCCGGGCAGATCTACGGGCAGACATTCAACAAGATCCTGGTCGAGTCGCAGCTCGATCGATGGACCGACACGGCAAACGGCGTGCGCGCGGCGGTGCGAAGCGCGAGAACGCGGTTCGTGTCGCCGATTCCGTGCGGCGGGTGCCCGCCGGCGACCGGCTCGAGCACGGATCCCTATCGCTCGGTGGCGTCGGCATTCTCCGCGGCCGGCGGCGGCGACATTCTCCTGCTTCGGGCCGGCGACTATTCCGCATCGCCGCTCCTGGACAAGCCGCTCACGCTTCGAGCCACCCACGCAGGACCCGCGCGGATCACGAATCCGTAGACTCACCCTCTCGCCCTCGTGACGGCACTAATGCTAGGGCTCACGTGTAGGCTGTCCGCGGGGATATCGTGGACGGCGGGGCAGCACT
>DATEND010000302.1:0-4835 GCA_035275245.1 Candidatus Eiseniibacteriota bacterium | reverse complement strand
ATCGCCGTCGCGGCGTTCCTCCTCGCGACGATGCCCCCCGTCGCGGCCGCGCAATCGCCGGACCCGAGCGCGGTCGTCGCCGATTCGATCGGCCGAGACTCCGTCGCTTCGACCCCGGGCGTCCCCCCGCCGGTCGCGGTTCCGCGCGCCACCGCCGACTGGGAGACGCTCGCCACGGGGCTCCCCGAGCAGGTGCGGGTCGGCATCCTGTTCGACGCCGTCTACAACCGGGTCGACGGGCCGGCGCCGCAGGTCGGTGTCGCGCTCCGCCGCGAACGCGATCCCGCCCCGCTTCTCTACGTCCTGGGCGGGTATGCGTTCTCGCGCGAGCGCGCGCTCGGCTCCGCGGGGTTCGAGCTTCCGCTCGGAGATCGGAGCGGCGTCCGTGTCGGCGCCGATGTCTATCGGCGGACGGCGAGCGAGGACGAGTGGATCGTCGGAAGCGCCGAGAACACGATCTTCGCGCTCCTGGCGCGCACCGATTATCGCGACTGGTACGAGGCCCAGGGCTGGAGCGGCCACGCGATCTGGGAACCGGGACGGGACGTTTCGTTCGAGGCGGGCGCGACGGAGGAGGAGCACGCCTCCCTTCGCACGCGCACTCGGATCTCGGCGTTCGGCGGGACGTACCGCTTCCGCGAGAATCCGAGCATCGATCCCGGCACGGAGGGATTGATCGCGGTCGCCGTCCGGGTGGGTCCGCTCGTGCTGCCCCGTGAGGGCGGGACCCGCGCGACGCTACGGTACGAACGCTCGGGCGGGCCTATGGGACGCGACTTCGACTACGGCCGCCTGCGCGCGACGCTGCACGGATCGCGCATGCAGGGCCGGCGCGCGTCGGGCCGCGCCCGCGTCATCGTGGGGTCGACGCGCGAGGGAGCGCTCCCGCCGCAAAAGATCTGGCACCTGGGCGGGATCGGCACGTTGCGCGGGCACGAATACAAAGCCCTCTCGGGCGATCAGTTCTTCCTCGCGAACGGCGAAGGGTTCTACAGGCTTCGGAAGAACGTCTACGGGATGGCGTTTCTCGACTGGGGCGCCGCCTGGTTCGGCGCCGGAAACCTCGACCGGGTTCAGCCCGCCATCGACGGCGGCTTGGGAATCCGGCTCTTCGGCGAGCCCGGAATCATGGTGACCGCGGCTCGCGACTTGAAGCGCGGCGACGGGCCGATCCTGGTCGGCGTTCGTCTCGGCGCCGCGTTCTAGGAGAACGGTGCGCGCTTCTCGATTCCGCGCGGCGGTCGCGATGTCCCTGGGCACGGTGGCGCTCGGCCTGGCGCCCGTATCGATCGCGGGCAACGACGTCGGCCTGGTCGTCGAACCCGTCGAGTCCGTGCGGGGGGCAATCTCCGTTTCGTACCGCGTTGGAGCCCCCTTCACGCCGCGTCTCGAAGAGACGCTTCTCCAGGGGATGCCGGCCACGATCGCGTACGAGGTCGGCGTCTGGAAGCGGCGGACCTTCTGGTTCGACAAGTCGATCGTGGCGCTTCGGCGGGAGCACAAGGTGGCCTACGTTCCGTGGGCGAACGCGTTTCGGGTCCGGTCCGGATTCGGCGTGGGCGCGCGCTCCCGCTCCGTGGTGTCGCTCGATTCGCTGAAGACGTGGCTCTTCGAGGAGCGACGCCTGGCCGTGGTGCCGGCCGCCGCCCTCGATTCGACCGGCACCTACTACGTCTCCGTCCGCGTGACGATTCGCCCGGTCTCCGAGGAGGATCTGGGCGAGCTCGAGGAATGGCTCGCGGGAGATGCGCCGGATCCCGCGTCAACGACGAGAGGCCTGCCGCGTTCCCTTCTCGGGTTCACGGCCGGCCTCTCGGGACTCGGCGAACGTGGCGCGATCGTGAAGAGCGCGCGTTTCATGCCGTCGCGGCTCTCGCGACCGGCGCTACTTCCCTAGCCGATCGGGCGGCCTAGCCGATCGACTCCGGCGGCTGGGGCGTCGCGCTCGGCGGTGGACTCGGCGGCGTGGGCGCGGCCGGCGGCGGCGGCGTTCCCGAAGCGCCGGGACCCCAGTTGTACGTCGTCCTGCCCGACCCCGTGCCGATCGTGACCTTTGCGAACGGCTTGCTCTCCACGAAGGCGCCGAGCCCCGCCGTGGTGAGGATGAACGTCAGCGCTCCGGCCGCGATTCCGAACGCGATGCTGAACGGGTGCATCAGGAAGAACCCGGCTGCCCCGAGGACCTCGCCCACACCCTCGATGAGGGCCACGATCAGGATGCCCCCCAGGATCGCGACCAAAGGCTTCGTCGCGGCGTTGAAGCGCGATCCGAGCACGCGGCGACCCAGATACATCGCACCGTTCACGTAGCCCAGGAAGGCCGCCAGCACGACCCCGACCAAGAGGCCGATGATCGCGAGCACCAACGCCACGATCAGGAGCAACGCGAGCGGAATTCCAATGATCGTGACGCAGAGGATCACGACCGCGATCGCCCCCGCGAGGACGATGCTCAAGATTCCGACCGGAACCGCCAGCACGAGCCCCGCCCACGCGAGGAGCCCGACCAGGAACGACCGCCCGAACTGAGCCGCCAGCACTTCGCCGGCGCGCAGAATTCGATCCTTGAGCAACAGAAGCGCGAGCCACGCAAAGAAGAGCGTCAGGAGGATCTCGCAGAGCGTCGACACGAGCCACATCCCGGCGCCCAGGGCGCCGAACATGCCGAGCGCGGGAAGCGCGTTCCAGCCGTGGCTGCCGAGGTTCCACTTGCCGATCGAGACGTTGCTCCCGCCCACGGACGCGCTGTCGGTGGTCGAGACACCGCCGCCCAGGCTGACCGCATCGCCTTCCACGGCGCCCGCGCCCTTCACACGCACCGCTCCGCCGACCGAGACGGCGTCGCCGCGAACGCGGCCGTACACCGTGATGTCGCCGCCGATCGCGACGACGTCTCCCTCGACGACCTTGTCCGCGGGAATCTCGATGTCCTCGCCGAATCGGACGAGATCATTGGCGTCCGTGCGATTGAAATCGAAGTCCGGCGGTTCCGGCACTTCAGGAGTATCGGGCGATTCCGGCAAGTCCGGCCGATCCGGCGTCTTCGTCACGGTCCTCGAGCGACGCCCGGTGGCCTTGTCCTCGACGACGCGAACGCTGAATCCACCGTCGTCGACCGAGGTCGAATCGGCCGCGCGAGCCTTCTCCACCCCGAACGCCCCGCTCAGGCCCGCGATCGCCGCGAGGGCGAGCAGGAGGAGCGTGGTCAGGGCGGCGACCCGTGATTTCGTCAGGCTCGGTGCGAGAAGCGCCCTCACGTTAGAGCGATAGGCACGCATGGCCGATCCCCCTTTCATGGCTGCGGGACGGTCGCAGAATCAAGAAGAAGGCGACGCCCAAAGTGAGAAGCGCGATGCCGGTCAGCTGCGCCTCCGGCGTGCGGAGGGCGAGAAGCGCGGCACGGGGAATAGACGAGAGCGCCGAGACCGCGAGCCAGATCTGGCGCGCGATCGGCTCGTAGAACGCAACGTCCATGGCGAGGCGCTTCGGCGCCTCGACGAGGAGATCGAGCACCGCGCCGAGGCCATCCGCGATCCACGACGCCGACTTCGGGAGGCCGAGCTGATCCGCGATGCGCGGCCAGAACGCGATGGCCCCCGCGGTCAAGGCGAACGAGGCGGCCGCGGCGGCGGCGCTCACGCGGGTCCAGAGCTTCCGGATGCGCTCCGGGCTCGTGATCCGGGCGACGACGCGATCCGAGAGCCACGCGGGCGGCGCGATCGACGGCAGGCGCCGCGCGCTCGCCGCGATGGACCGATACTCGGCCAGGAGCGTGCGGCACGGCGCGCAGGAAGCCGTGTGATCGTCGATCACGCGGGCGACGGCCGGGTGGAGCTCGCCGTCCACGTAGGCGGTCAGCTCGATCCGGCAGGCGTCGCAAGTCAGGTTCGTTTTCACGTCGTTTTCCCTTCTGGGTTCAGCTTCTTTCGCAGCGCTTCGTGCGCCCGGTGCAGTCTAACCTTCACGGTTCCGAGCGGCATGTCGAGCGTCGCCGCGATCTCGTCGTACGACAACTCTTCGCGGTAGCGAAGGTGCAGGATCGCCCGATAGTGCTCCGGCATCCCCGCCACCAGGGCCGCGAACCGCTCGTCGGCCCATTCTCTTCGCATTCCCTCGTCCGGAGGGGGCCCTGGGTCCACCGCCTCGATCGCCGGCCCGTCTTCGTCGGCCAGGTCCTCGAGACCGATCGGGCGGCGCTTTCGCCGGCGGATCAGATCGAGCGCAAGGTTCGACGCGATCTTGAACAGCCAGGACCGAAACGGCCGCTCCGGATCGTATGTCTGGAGGGAGCGGAGCACCCGAATGAAGGTCTCCTGCGCCACCTCCGCCGCGTCGTCGGCGTTTCCGGTGATCCGCCAGGCCAGGTTCACGACCGAACCCTGATACGTCTGAACCAGTTCGCGGTACGCGCGTTCGTCTCGGGCCAGGCACCGCCGGACCAGATCCCGCTCGTCGCCTGCCACTACCGTCGACTCATCGCGGGACCGTCACGTTCTCTACGCCCCATCTCGCAGCCAAGTTTCGTCCGTGTACCGGAATCCGGGCCCCCGAGGGGGTGCCCCCGGGCGGGGGCGTTCGGGCGCGGACCGTAGGCGGGCGCGGCTCGTCCGGTCAAGGCTTTTCCCTTGACGCGCGCGGCGGCCGCGCCCTAGCGTCCGGTCCTCACCATGACCGAAATCGAATCCGTATACGCGCGTGAAATCCTCGATTCCAGGGGCTACCCGACCGTCGAGGTAGAGGTGGCCCTGGTCGGCGGATCGATCGGACGAGCCGCCGTTCCCTCGGGCGCATCGACCGGCTCCCGAGAGGCGCTCGAGCTTCGGGACGGCGATTCC
>DATEND010000301.1:0-2344 GCA_035275245.1 Candidatus Eiseniibacteriota bacterium | reverse complement strand
AGTCTGTTCGTCCGCTGTCGCACCCGCCGGTGCGATTCGCCGCAGGATGCATTCTCGCCGCGGCCTGCGCCCTCGCGTCGGCTGTCCCGGGCCGCGCCGAGGCTGCGGATCCGCTCGATTCCCTGCGCGCGTCGCCCGTTCTTGACCATTCGCTCCTCATCCGCGCGGCCCTGACCCGAAACGCCTCGCTGGGAGCCCTCCGCTCCGCTCGCGTCGCGTCGGAGGCGAGAGTCGAACGGTCCGGAGCGTGGATGAGCCCGATGCTCGAGGGGATGGCGGCGCCCAGGAGCTTCGGAGGCGATGCGGCAGGGCCGGCCTGGGCTCTTTCCCTCTCGCAGGAGATCCCGATCTTCGGACAGCGCGACCTCGAGCGACGCGCTGCGCGCGCCGAAGCACGCGCCGCGGGCGAGGAGGTTCGCGCGATGCGGCTCGACCTTGCCCGCGAGGCCAGCCGTCTGTACTACCGCATGTATGAGATCGCGCGCGCCGAGGCCGTTACGGAGGAACTTTCGGCTCTGGTGGAGCAATTCCGCAGCGTCGCGGTGCAGAAGTATGCCGCGGGAATCGTCGGGCAGTCCGATGCCCTCCAGGCCGAGGTCGAGATCGCGATGCTCGATCATGAGCAGGTGATGCTCGCGCGCGAGCGCCGGATGACGTCGGCCCGCCTGAAGGAGCTACTCCACGACGCGGATCCGGCGCCGCTCCCGGATCCGCCCGCTACCCTTCCGCCGGCGCCCGCGCCCTCCAGTGCGGTCGCTCCGGTCGCCGATGCCTCGATCGACGCGCTCCCAACGGTCCGGGTTCGCGACGCCATGCGCGATGCCCGCGCGGAGGATCACCGTTTGGCGCGGCGGGCCGGACTTCCCGATCTCACGCTGACCGCGAGGTACGATCGCTTCATGGAGGAGAAGGAGTGGCGGCCGATCGTCGGGATCGGTCTCAGTCTCCCGGTTTGGCGCGGTTCCTGGAGGGCGCGGGAACGCGAGGCTCGGGCGCTGGTCGAGCGTGCCGGCCGCGAGCGCGAGGCCGCGCGCGATCTCGCTCGCGCGGAACTCGCCGAAGCGCGGGCGCGCGTCGAGGAAACCGCGCACGAAGTACACATCTTGGAGTCCGGCGTACTTCCCGCGACCGAACGTTCGCTTGTCTCGGCACGCGCGGCCTACGAGGCGAATCGCGGCGACTTTCTCACGATGCTGAGTGCGGAGCGAGACCTGGCGCGAGCGCGGCTTGCTCGACACCGCGCCGAGGCCGCCTACCGGACGGCGCTGGCGGATCTGGAATGGGCTCGCGGTCTGGATCCGCCCGCGCCCGCCGCCGAACTCGACCTGGAGGGATCGCGATGATTCCGTTGGAGAAATTGGTGCCGGGCCGAAGAGCGTTCGTGGCGATCCTTGTCCTCTTGGCTCACGCCGCATTGGCTGCGTCGGTCATGCTCGTCGCGGGCTGCGGCGATCGCGGGGGCGCGGGAGCGCCGGTACAGCTCGTAGGCGCGTATCGGATCTCGGTCATCAATCGGCCTTCGCGGCCGACCGTCGGCGACAACACGCTCCTGATCTCGATCAAGGACGCCGCGGGGAAACCGGTGGCGGGTGCGTCGGTCGAGGCGATGGTTTCGATGCCGGCGATGGGGGCCATGCCGCGGATGGAAAGCAAGGGAACGGTGAAAGAGGCCAGGCCCGGCCGGTACGAGGCGCGCTACGGGATCTCGATGAACGGAGATTGGACCGCCGAGGTTTCGATCACGATGCCCGGCGGCTCACCGGCGCGTGCGACTTACCGCCTGAGCACGAGCACAGACGACGTCCTGTTCGAAGGCGGCACCGCGGCGCCCGGCGCCGCGGCCGGTTCGTCGGGATCCGAGCGCGCGATACCCGGCGTCGCGGGTGAGATTGTGATCGATACGGCCCGGCGCCAGGAGATCGGCATCCGGACGGAGGCAATCGGCAGGCGCCGGCTCACGACGACGATCCGGGCGGCGGGCAAGGTCGCCTACGACGAAACGCGGCGCTCGGAGATCTCGCTCAAATTCTCCGGCTGGGCGCGAGAGATTCACGTGGACTACACGGGCATGCTCGTCCGCGCCGGCGAGCCGCTGCTCTCCGTCTACAGTCCCGAGCTTCTCGCCACGCAGAGGGAGTTGCTCGAGGCGCTCCGCTCCTCGGGCGGTGGCCGCGTGGGGGGCGCGGCGCCCGATTCGGCCATGGCCGCCGCCGCGCGCCAGCGGCTCCTGCTTTGGGACATTCCGCCGGGCCGGATCGACGCGATCGCCAGATCTGGAATCGCCCAGGAGACCGTGCCGATCCCAGCGCCGATGAGCGGCGTCGTCGTGGAAAAGAACGTCGTC
>DATEND010000300.1:0-2868 GCA_035275245.1 Candidatus Eiseniibacteriota bacterium | reverse complement strand
GCAGGTCCGGCAGTCTCCGCAGGACCAGGTTGCGCCGCGCGAGGGCCTCGGCGCGCCGCGCCGTCATCTCGGCCACGAAGGAGAGGTGGTCGGCCGTCACGCTCTGCTCGTGCCGTTTGGCCACGATCCGCGCGCTCTTCAGGACGTCTTCCGCACGCTGGAGGTCCGCGGCGGCGACTTGGTCCGCGCCGGCGGCCCGCGCCGAAGCGACTGCGCTCTCGGCGATGATGACCCGGTCCAGCGAGGTGGCGCCGGAGGACCGGCGGGCGGGCGGATCATAGAGCGCGAGCTCGACCGCGGTTCCGCCGAATCTGCCGATCTCCGTCCGCAGGTTCCGGACCTCAGAGTTCACGGCGACGAGCTGCGCCTGCGCTTCGGCGGCAGCTGCCGCGTAGCCGGCCTCGATGGCCCGCAATCCGGCGGTGTGCCGCGCGTCGCGGTCGTTGCTGCCCCAGTTCCCGCGCGCGATCTGCAGCCGGCGCGCGGCTTCTTCGTAGAGATCGGGAGCCAGCGTTTCCGCCCCCGAGGCTCGCGCGGAGGCCAGAGCGGCCTCGGCGCTGGTTAGGTGAGATTGGACTGCTGCTTTCTCGCGGTCCGTGGTGGACTGTGCACCCGCCGCGAGGGTTATGAGGATGACGGCGAGGAATTGTGTGAGTGTTCGCATACGCGGTGGTAGTGCAATTGCGATGCGAAAGGAAGCGGGCGCGTCTGTCGACGCGCCCGCTTCGGGACTTTTACTGCAACCGATGTTGCCTCACTTGGGCTGCGGCGTGGCCGGCGGCGCCGGCGGCGTGGTCGCCGTCTTCGCTGCCTTCTTCTTCGCGACCGCGTCCGGCGTCAGCTTGCGCATGCGACCCAGCGCGCGGCGCATGGCGTCCGCGTACGGCGCGAGGTGCGCGGTCTTGCGCTGTTTCCCCAGACGCTGCGCCAGCGCGTACGTGTTCAGCGCCTCGACGCCGGCGAAGTTACGCGCCACGGTCACGCTGTGACGGACGAAGTGCGCGAGGGCATCCAGCTCGTCCGCGAACGGCCCGAAGGCCTCCGCGTAGCTCAGCATGTCGCGCATCTCGGCCGGCGTGGCACCGTCGCCGCGCACGAGCGCCGTCTCGTTCGTGAGAGCCACGGCCGTCAGCTCGATGAACTCCGCCGGCACGGACGCGGCGCTGCTCAGCCGGACCGTGTCCAACCTCGACGTCGGGATGACGAAATGCGGGATCAGGCCCCGCATCGACCGGAGCTCCAGCAGGCGCGCCTGCGCGGACTCGGTATAGGGAGTGGTGATTTCCGGGGCTTCGACTTTGGATACAGCATTCTCATTCGTGCTCATATGAGCCTCCTTTTTTCTTTCTCGATGGACTGCGGATGGTCAGAGCGCGCAGACCGGAGAAAGGGGAGGGGCACGCCCCCGGATGCCGCGCCGGGGGACTCTCAGGGCGGCCGGGCGGGGTGTCCGCCGGCGCCTGAGAAGGATGGGTGCGATGCGATCGGCCGCGCGCGGCCGGCGCCGGGCCAGGAAGGCGCGGACCGGAACGGGACGCGGGGCGAGGACGATGCGCGGTCGGCGGTCGGCCGGCTGCTCCGGCACGAGCGTGCCGGACTTCAGGCCGTCGAGGACGCTGCGGTGGAGGTGGAAGACCTCGTTCGTGGCCTCGGCGAGCCATCTGGCCATCTCCACCCAGCGCTCGGTCGCCGCCACGGCGATGTCCGGGACGACGCGCGGGGTTCCCGGCTCGCGGGCAACGCACTCGGTCAACTCGGCAAGCTCGCGCGCCGCCTTCATGAGCCGGGCCGAGGCGATGACCAGCAGGTCCAAGGCGCTCTGCAACTGCTTCGACGTCTGGATCGGCCGGCGGTGCGCGCACCGCCTGGAGACGGCGACGGTGTGCAGGGTGGCCCCGATCAGCCGCATGGAGGCGTCCAGGGCGTGGCTGGCCCGGAAGAACGGACGGACCCATCCCGCGCGCCGCTTGCGGCGCTCAGGCTTCCTTGCGGATTTCGGTCTCGTCGTTGTCATATCAAACGTCCTCAGCCATCTCCTTGGAAGACATGATGCCATGAAAATGTTCGTTTGTGAATAAAAAAATACCCCTCGGATCGCCGCGAGAGTCATTTAGTGTCACCTATGGAGGGCATCAATTGCCTCCGCGAGGGCATCAATTGCCTCCGCGAGGGCATCGATCCCCTCCGCGAGGGCATTGATCCCCTCCGGGAGGGCATTGATCCCCTCCGGGAGGGCATCGATTCCCTCCGCGAGGGCATTGATCCCCTTCGGGAGGGCATCGATCCCCTCCGGGAGGGCATCGATCCCATCCCGGGATGGCATCAATCCCCTCCGAGAGGGCCTCGATGCCCTCGGCGAGGTCATCGACGCCCTCCGGAAGGTAAACTGACGCGCCCCACCCATGCTCACCACCCTCCTCCTCGCCGCCACCCTCACCGTCGAAGACTACGCGACCCTCCCGATGCCGTCGTCGCCGCGCTGGTCGCCGGACGGCAAGCGCATCGCCTACGTCCTGACGAAGGCCGATCTCGAGAAGAGCGCGTACGACTCCGACGTCTGGATCGTCGACGCCGGCGGTGCGAACGGACGCCAGCTCACCCGCGCCCGCGGCGCGGACTTCCGCCCGCGGTGGTCGCCGGACGGGAAGACGATCGCGTTCCTCAGCGACCGCGACGGCCGGAACGCGGTCTGGCTCCTCGATCCCGCCGGCGGCGAAGCCCGCAAGCTGGCCGAGGGGCCGACGCCCGTGCGCGAATTCGAGTGGTCGCCGGACGGCAGGTCGATCGCGTTCACGCGCCTCGACGAGCCGACCGCCGAGGAGGAGAAGCGCGCGAAGGAGAAAGACGATGCGCGGGTGGTGGGGGAGG
>DATEND010000299.1:0-2112 GCA_035275245.1 Candidatus Eiseniibacteriota bacterium | reverse complement strand
AGCACCAGCACGCCGATCGTTCCCGCCATTGCTTCCTTCTGAGAAGGCCAGGTGATCTTCCGGTACTCGGCCCGCACCTCCGTGAGGAACTGCGCCGACTGCGAGTACCAGACCGCGGGATTCCAGTTCATGGCCGCCTCGACACCCATTGGAACGTGGCAGGCGCGGAGGGACTTGAACCCCCAACCCCCGGTTTTGGAGACCGGTGCACTGCCAGTTGTGCTACGCGCCTAACAAAACTATTCGATGATCTCGGCGACGACGCCGGCGCCCACCGTGCGGCCGCCCTCGCGGATGGCGAAGCGAAGCTCCTTGTCCATCGCGATCGGCGTGATCAGCGACACCGTCATCTCGACGTTGTCGCCCGGCATCACCATCTCCGTCCCCGCCTGCAGCTCCGCCACTCCCGTCACGTCCGTCGTCCGGAAGTAGAACTGAGGCCGGTACCCGTTGAAGAACGGCGTCTGACGGCCGCCCTCCTCCTTCGTCAGGATGTACGCCTGCGCCTTGAACTTCGTGTGCGGCGTGATCGTGCCCGGCTTCGCCAGCACCTGGCCCCGCTCGACGTCGTCCTTGCCCGTGCCGCGCAGCAGACACCCCACGTTGTCGCCGGCGTGACCCTCGTCGAGGATCTTCCGGAACATCTCCACGCCGGTGACCACCGTCTTCGTCGTCGGCTTGATGCCCACGATCTCGCACTCGTCGCCGGTCTTCACCACGCCCTGCTCGACGCGGCCCGTCACCACCGTCCCGCGGCCCGTGATCGAGAACACGTCCTCGATCGGCATCAGGAACGGCTTGTCCAGCGCACGCTTCGGCTCCGGGATGAACGAGTCCAGCGCCTCCATCAGCTCGTCGATGCACTGGTTCGCCGCATCGTCGCCGGCGTCCGCCAGCGCCTTCACCGCGGCGCCCTTCACGATCGGCGTGTCGTCGCCCGGGAAGTCGTACTTGTTCAGAAGCTCCCGCACCTCGAGCTCCACCAGCTCCAGCAGCTCCGGGTCGTCCACCATGTCGCACTTGTTCAGGAACACCACGATGTGCGGCACGTTCACCTGGCGCGCCAGCAGCACGTGCTCGCGCGTCTGCGGCATCGGACCGTCCGCGGCCGACACCACCAGAATCGCGCCGTCCATCTGCGCCGCGCCCGTGATCATGTTCTTCCCGTAGTCGGCATGACCGGGGCAGTCCACGTGCGCGTAGTGACGCTTGTCCGACTGATACTCCACGTGAGCCGTCGCGATCGTGATGCCGCGCTCCCGCTCCTCCGGAGCCTTGTCGATCTGATCGAACGGAACGAAATCCGCCAGGCCCTTCTTCGCCTGGCGCTGCGTGATCGCCGCCGTCAGCGTCGTCTTCCCGTGGTCCACGTGTCCGATCGTCCCCACGTTCACGTGAGGCTTCGTCCGCTCGAACTTCCCCTTCGCCATCGATTCTCCCGAAGTCGGCCACGCGTTCCGCGCCCGACACTGCGCTTGGTTCGATCTTTCTAGTCTGGAGCCCACGAGCGGGATTGAACCGCTGACCTCGTCCTTACCAAGGACGTGCTCTACCAACTGAGCTACGTGGGCGTCGAATCCCCTGCCGCCGTACGCGGCGAATGGAGCGGGAAACGGGATTCGAACCCGCGACCCCGAGCTTGGAAGGCTCGTGCTCTAGCCAGCTGAGCTATTCCCGCGCGCGAATTTCTGTTTGAGTTGAAGTGCTTCTCGTGGTGGAGAGGGGAGGATTCGAACCTCCGAAGGCATGAGCCAGCAGATTTACAGTCTGCCCCGTTTGGCCGCTTCGGTACCTCTCCGCTCGAAAAGCGCGCACGCGTCCCTCGCCTCGGGCCAACCCTCACAGACCTCGAGGACGCGGGACGCAATGGAATTGTTTCGTGACGCGCGTGACCTTAACGAATCCTTCGCCTGACGCGATGTTGCGTTGCTTGCTGGCGGAGCTGGCGAGGGGACTCGAACCCTTAACCTGCGGATTACAAATCCGCCGCTCTACCAGTTGAGCTACGCCAGCGGTGAGACGGCGCGTAAGATAGGTCGCAACTCCGCTCGGAGCAAGCGGATTCCAGACCGGATCCGGACCGTCCCCCGCGGGATCAGCGCTTCGTCCGGC
>DATEND010000298.1:0-3496 GCA_035275245.1 Candidatus Eiseniibacteriota bacterium | reverse complement strand
CACCTGGCTCTCCGGCCGGCGGACGTTCACGCGCGCGATCGCGAACACCGGAATGCGTCTCGGTTTCGCGAGGCGGTTCATCGCCGGCGAGTCGCTCGAGGACGCGCTGCGCGCGGCCGCCGAGCTGAACGCCAAGGGCCTCCTGGTCATCATGAATCAGCTTGGCGAGAACATCCGCGACGCGGCGGACGCCGAGGCATCCTACCGAGCCTACTCCGAGATCCTCCGCCAGCTCGCGGCGCGCAAGATCGACGGTTCGATCACGATCAAGCCGACCCAGCTGGCCCTGGAATTGGATCCGTCACTCTGCCACGAGCTGACCGGTCGCCTCGTGCGCGAGGCGAGGGAGCTCGGCAACTTCGTCGAGATCGACATGGAGCACTCGAGCGCGGTCGACGCGACGCTCGCGCTCTTCGAGCGTGCGCGCTCCGAGCACGACAACGTGGGGCTCGCGGTGCAGAGTTACCTGTTTCGCACCGAGGCGGACCTCCGCCGGCTGGAGCGGTACAGGCCGAAGATTCGGCTCGTGAAGGGCGCCTATCAGGAGCCTCCCGAAATCGCCTTCGCCGACAAGCGTCACGTGGACGACAACTACCGCAACTTGCTCCGACTTCTCTTTGCGGGGCCGTTCACGCCCGCCGTAGCCTCGCACGACGAGGCGATGCTCGCCGAGGCCAAGGTGCTCGCCATGGAGTACAAGCGGAAGCCCGACGAGTGGGAAGTGCAGATGCTCCTCGGGGTGCGGCGCGATCTCCAAGAGTCGCTGGCGCGCGAGGGCGTTCGGATGCGCGTCTACGTGACGTTCGGCACCGAGTGGGTGCCGTACTTCATGCGACGGCTCGCGGAGCGTCCGGCCAACCTCGCCTTCGTCATCCGGAGCGTACTCAAAGGCGGGTGAGCCGCTCGGCGAGGTCGGCGAGCTGCTCCAGGTCCCGCACCGGAATGTCGGCGGGTCCCGGCCGCGAGTGCGGCCGTTTCACGAAGACGCACGTCAATCCCATCCGCTGCGCCGTCTCCAGGTCGTAGTCGCCGTACGCGGAGACGTGATACCAGTGCGATCCGGGCCGCGCGCCAAGCCGCTCCGCCGCCTGGCGCCAGACCCGGATGTCCGGCTTGTAGATTCCGAGATCCTCCGCGCAGATCCATTCGCTCATGGGGAACCCGAGCTGCGCCTCGACCTGAGGGCGATGCGCGCGATCGCTGTTCGTGGTGGCGACGCACCGCGCGATCTTCATGAGACGGCGGATCGCGTCGCGCGAATCCGGGTAGAGCGGCCACTCGCCGGCGGCATCGCCGATGGCCCGTGCCGCACTGGGCTTCATGCCGAGGACGTCGACGAGGCTCTCCGCCACGATTTCCGCGTAGGGGCGGAAGGGGCCCTTCTCCGCCTTGCCCTGCGCGTCGATGAGGCGATCGAACGCCGCGTCGTCCATCGGAACGCCATGCGTGCGCGCCGCCTCCCGGAGGCCGCGGCGCCAATCGATGACCGTCCCGAAAATGTCGAACGTGAAGAGGGCGGGGCGCATGGGTCGTGGAGTGTGACAGACCAGCCCCGCGAATAGAAGCGCCGAACCGTCTAAGTCCTTGATTTGTACACTGTTTCATGCTACGGTGGAGGTGTCATGTTGGCGACTCCCGTGGCCCTAAACCCCGCAGCCAAACCGGCATCCGCCCCCTACGACCGTCTCCGGCTGGTCCACTGGATCTTCCGCGTCGCCTTCCTGATGGAGTTCGTCGGGCACGGAGCCTTCGGCATCATGGGGAAAGCGGCATGGGTGCCGTATTTCGGGGTCGCCGGCTTCTCGGAGGCGATGGCGTGGCGGCTCATGCCGATCATCGGCACGATCGACATCTGCTTGGGCATCGTGACCTTCATTCGGCCGATGCGGGCGCTGATTCTGTACGGCGCCGTCTGGGGTCTTTGGACCGCGCTTCTCCGGCCGCTTTCCGGCGAGCCGTTCTGGGAGACGCTCGAGCGTGCCGGGAACTATGGCGTGCCGTTGGCGTTCCTACTCTGGAGCGGATGGCCGCGCAAGGCCTCGGACTGGTTCGCGCGGATCCGATCCGACGAGGGCCCGAGTTCTTCCCAGATGCGCTCGCGGATTTTCACCGTTGTGCGCGTCTCGCTCGCACTGCTGCTCATCGGGCACGGAGGGTTCGGCGCTATCATGAACAAGACGGTGCTGGCGAACCACTATGCGGCCGTCGGCATCCAGGCGCTCCCGTTCGGGACGGCGCCGCTGGTCCCCGCGGTCGGCTGGTTCGAGATCGCGCTCGGTTGTGCCGTGCTCGTGTGGCCGGCCGCTGGCCTGCTCCTCTTCATCGCTGTCTGGAAGATCGCATGCGAATTGCTTTATCCGATCACCGGCGCCCCATTCTGGGAGTTCATCGAACGAGGGGGCTCGTACGCCGCTCCGCTTCTACTCCTCGTGATTGCGTCCCTCGCGAGTCGCGCGAGAACGCCGGCGATCGACGGGATCGCCACGCCCAAGGGAGCCACCGCCTGAGCCCGATCTCGACCTTTGCGCGTTACGTCTTGATGGTCCTCTTCGTCGGAACGCCGGCGATCGCGCCTGCCCAAGCCTGGGCCGACATTCTGCCCGACTCTTTGGCCACGCCCCCCCCGGCCATCCCGGTGGACTCTACGGCCGCGCCCGTTGCATCGGACACGACCATGGCGACGCCGATGGCACCCTCGCCGACGCGCATGACGCCCGCCGATGAGGTCAACCTGCCCCCGCTTCTGCCGGCGCCGGACGCCGCGCTGGCCGCGGCGCTCCGGAAGGGCGGCTACATCATCGTCTTCCGTCACGCGATTACCGATTGGTCCCAGCGCGACTCGGATGGCGAGAACTTCGACAATCGGAGGGCCCAGCGAAACCTGAGCGAGGCGGGGCGGACCCAGTCCACCGAGATCGGCAAGGCAATCGCCGCCGCTGGGATTCCGATCGGCGACGTCCAGGCGAGCCCGATGTTTCGTTGCCGAGACACGGCCGAGCTCGCGTTCGGGCACCACACCGCGAATCCGGACCTCGTCCGGCGCGGCCCCAAGCCGCGCGAGGCGCGCGTTCGCATGCTCGGCACGGTGCCGAAGAAGGGGACGAACACCGTGCTCGTCACGCATCAAGATCAGCTAATGCCGCTCGTCACCGGCCTGCGCCGGGAGCAGCTCCGCGAGGGCGAAGCCCTCATCGTGAAACCGCTGGGCGAGGGGAAGTACGAGGTCCTCGCACAGGTGGGGCTCGAGCAATGGCGCGCCCTCGCATCCCACAAGCCCTGAAGATCGTCCGCCTTGGCGCCGGGCTCATCCTGGCGCTCTTCCTTGTCGTAGCTCCCGCCTTCGCCGATACCGAAGCCCCCGAACGCGCGCTCTGCGTCGTCTGCCAGGTTGACGAGGGCGCTATTGCTCCCGAGCCCGTGCGCGCGACCCGCACGCACGGCGAGCACACCATCCACTTCTGCTCCGAGCGCTGCGCGCGGATTTTCGAGAAGGATC
>DATEND010000297.1:0-3269 GCA_035275245.1 Candidatus Eiseniibacteriota bacterium | reverse complement strand
TATCGCTTCCTTCGCTGGGGCGGCGCCGATCTCGTGAGCATGTCGCTCGTCCCCGAAACGATCGCGGCGGTCCACGCCGGCATGCGCGTGCTCGCCTTCGCGGTCGTCACGGACCTCTGCCTTCCGGACGCGCTCGAGCCGGTGAACATCCCGAACATCCTGGCGAACGCGGCGCAAGCGGAGCCGCTCCTGACGCGGCTCGTCGAGCGAACGCTCGAACGGCTGCCCGCCGCTCCCGCCACCCCCGATACAAAGGAGTCGGCATGAGCGCCACGGCCGAGCGCTTCCGCTCCTTCCCGCCCGGACTCGACCTGCCGCAGTCGGAGGCGAAGATCCTCGAGCTCTGGAAGGAGATCCGCGCCTTCGAGGAGGGGCTCAAGCGGCGCGAGGGCGCCCCGTACTTCATTTTCTACGAAGGGCCGCCGACCGCGAACGGTTTGCCCGGCGTTCACCACGTGATCGCCCGCACCGTGAAGGACGTCGTGTGCCGCTATCAGTCGATGCGCGGCAAGTACGTGCCGCGAAAGGGCGGGTGGGACACGCACGGCCTGCCGGTGGAGATCGAGGTCGAGCGCGAGCTCAAGATCAGCGGCAAGGATCAGATCGAGCAGTACGGCATCGCCGCGTTCAACGCGCGGTGCCGGCAGAGCGTGCTTAAGTACGAAGGGGAGTGGCGCCGGAACACCGAGCGGATCGGCTTCTGGCTCGACATGGACCACCCCTACATCACGTTCGAGAACGAGTACATCGAGAGCGTTTGGGCGATCCTAAGAAGGCTGTGGGACGACGGCCTCCTGTATCGGGGGCACAAGATCGTTCCCTACTGCCCGCGCTGCGGCACGCCGCTTTCGAGCCACGAGGTGAGCCAGGGCTACGAGGACGTCACCGAGCCGTCCGTCACCGTGAAGTTCGCGGTCGAGGGAGAGCCCCGCACGTTCGTTCTCGCGTGGACGACGACGCCGTGGACCCTGCCCGGCAACGTGGCGCTCGCCGTCGGCGAGGACCTCGATTACGTGCTCGTGCGCCAGACGCCCGAGGGGGCCTCCGCCGAGGAGCGATACTACCTTGCGAAGGCGCGGCTGTCGCAGCTCGTGGGCGACTTCACGGTCGAGCGTGAGTTGAAGGGACGCGAGCTGGTCGGGAAGCGCTACGCGCCGCTCTTCGACTTCATCGACCTCGGAACGATCACGGGGAGGAAGGCCTACTACGTCGCGCCGGCCGAATTCGTCACGACCACGGACGGCACGGGGGTCGTGCACACCGCCGTTATGTACGGCGAGGACGACTACCTGCTGGGGCAGAAGCTCGACCTGCCGCAGCACCACACGGTCGATCCCCAGGGCCGCTTCACCGCCGAGGTCACGCCCTGGGCGGGCCGCAACGTGAAAGACGCCGAGAACGACATCCGGAAGTGGCTGAAGGCGCACGGCGCGCTCTACCGGGAGGAGATGACGACGCACTCCTATCCGTTCTGCTGGCGCTGCGACTCCCCGCTTCTCTATTACGCGTGGCGCTCCTGGTACGTCGCGACGACGCGGTTCCGGGATCAGCTCCTGGCGGCGCACCATACCGTGGCCTGGCACCCGAGCGACATCGGCGCCAATCGCTTCGGCAACTGGCTCGAGAACAACGTCGACTGGGCGCTCTCCCGCAATCGCTATTGGGGCACGCCGCTCAACGTCTGGCTCTGCGAGGAGTGCGGCGAGAGGAAGTCGGTCGGGAGCATCGCGGAGCTTCGGGAGGGGAAGAACGTCCCGGAGCCGCTCGACCTGCATCGCCCCCACGTGGACGCCGTGACGTTCGATTGTCCGAAGTGCGGCAGCGTCATGCGGCGCACGCCGGAGGTGATCGACGTCTGGTTCGACTCGGGCGCAATGCCCTTCGCGCAGTGGCACTACCCGTTCGAGAACAAGGAACGCTTCGAGCGCGCGTTTCCGGCGGACTTCATCTCCGAGGGCATGGACCAGACCCGCGGCTGGTTCTACACGCTGATGGCGATCGGCGTCGCGATGACCGGGAAGGCGCCCTATCGCCACGTCCTCCCGATCGAGATGGTGCTCGACAAGCAGGGCAAGAAGATGAGCAAGTCGCGCGGCAACGCCGTGGATCCGGACACGATCCTCGACGCGCGCGGCGCGGATGCCCTTCGCTTCTACCTCCTTGTCACGAGCCCGCCTTGGACGGCCACCCGGTTCGATCCGGACGGCGTCACCGAGGTCACGAAGAAGCTTCTCGGAACATTGCGGAACACTTCGCAGTTCTTTGCCCTGTACGCGAACATCGACGCGTACGACCCGGGCGCCAAGGAAGCGGCCAAGCCGGCGCTCCTGGATCGGTGGATCCTGTCGCGGCTCCATTCGCTGACGGCGGTCTGCCGCGCGGCGCTCGACGACTACGATCTCACCCGGGCCGCCCGCGCGATCCAAGGGTTCGTGCTCGAAGAGCTGTCCAACTGGTATGTCCGCCGTTCCCGGCGGCGGTTCTGGAAGTCCGGGGAGTCGGCCGACAAGCGCGCCGCGTACGACACGCTGTACCGGTGCCTCGAGACGGTCTCGCGGCTTCTGGCTCCGTACGCGCCCTTCATCACCGAGGAGCTGCACCAGAATCTGGTGCGTCCGGCCGACGCGGCGGCCCCGGCGAGCGTCCACTGGTGCGACTACCCGGAATCCGACGCGGCGTCGATCGACGAGACGCTCGAGCGGTCGATGGACCTCGTGCTCCGAATCGTGAACCTGGGACGCGCCGCGCGGAACGCGGCCTCGCTTCGGGTGCGACAGCCGCTCCGCCGGGTGGCGGTGTCGGGGATCGGGGAGCGCGACGCGAAGGAGCTTCGCCCCCTCGCGGACTTGATCCTCGACGAGCTCAACGTGAAGGAGCTGACGTTCGTCGCCAACCGGGACGAGCTCATGACGATCGCGGTGAAGGCCAACTTCCCGGTCTTGGGGAAAAAGGCGGGCGGGGCCATGAAGGAACTCGCGAGCCTGATCCAGGCGGCCAATCCGGAGGACGTGCGGGCGGCCGTCAAGGGGGACGGCTGGAACGTGGAGGCGGCGGGGCAACGTTTCACGCTCGTCGCGGAGGACGTTCTCGTGGTGGAATCTTCGCGCGCGCCGTGGGCCGCGCAGGCGGACGGCAGCCTGACGGTGGCCGTGGACACGCAATTGGACGAGGAGTTGAAGGACGAAGGGCTCGTGCGGGAACTCGCGCACCGGGTGCAGGCGCTCCGGAAATCGGCGGACTTCGACGTGACCGACCGGATCCGCCTCGCC
>DATEND010000296.1:0-3209 GCA_035275245.1 Candidatus Eiseniibacteriota bacterium | reverse complement strand
TCGCCGGTCACGCTCGAGACCGGGACGACCGGCGCTCCTCGCATCGCGCTCGACGCGATCAGCGCCAAGGCCTCCGCGCGGGCCGCGCCGAGCCGCTCCGGCGGCACGAGGTCCGCCTTGGTGAGGGCGACGACGCCGGCGCCGATCTGGAGGAGGTCCAGGATCGCGAGGTGCTCGCGCGTTTGCGGCTTCACGCCCTCGTCCGCCGCGATGACGAGGAGCGCCACATCGACGCCGGTCGCGCCGGCGAGCATGTTCTTCACGAACCGCTCGTGCCCGGGAACGTCGACGATTCCGACGCGAATGCCGGAGGGGAGGGTGAGGTGGGCGAAGCCCAAGTCGATGGAGATGCCCCGCTCCCGCTCTTCCTTCAGCCGGTCGGTGTCGATCCCGGTGAGGCGGCGGACGAGCGCGGTCTTGCCGTGGTCGATGTGGCCGGCGGTGCCGACGATCACGGGCCGCGTCTTCGGCGCGGTTTCAGCACTCGGCACTCTTCCGGTCCTCCGGCGCGGCGTGGGTCAGGCCGCGCGCGGGATCAGCGCCGGACGCGGCGGATGGAGGCCCCGAGTGTGGAGAGTTTCTCTTCGAGCCGCTCGTAGCCCCTGTCCAGATGATACACGCGGGAGACGCGCGTCTCTCCACCGGCGATGAGGCCGGCGAGGATGAGCGCGGCCGAGGCACGAAGGTCGGTGGCCATGACGGGTGCGCCGCTCAGCGAATCGACGCCCTGCACGAAGGCGGTGTTTCCCTCGACGCGGATGTCCGCGCCCAGTCGTTCGAGCTCGGCCACGTGCGTGAAGCGGTCGGTATAGATGGTGTCGACGATGGAGCTCGCGCCGTCGCCGACCGAGAGAAGGGCCATGAACTGCGCCTGCATGTCGGTCGGGAAGCCGGGATAGGGCTGCGTCGTCACGGCGATCGCCTCCGGGCGCTCCGGGGCGCGCACGCGAACCGAGCGATCGGCGCGTTCGACCGAGGAGCCGGCCGCCTCGAACTTCGTGAGCACGGCGCCCAGGTGCGACGGGTCCACGTTCGTGACCTCGACGTCCCCACCGGTGATCGCGGCGGCGGCCAGGAGCGTGCCCGCCTCGATCCGGTCCGGGATCATCGCCGCGTCGGCGGGATGGAGCTCGGGCACGCCCTTGACGACGAGGCGCGGCGAGCCGAGTCCCTCGATGCGCGCGCCCATCGCGACCAAGAACTCGGCCAGGGCCGTGATCTCGGGCTCGCTGGCGGCGTTCTCGATCACCGTTTCGCCGGCGGCGGTCACGGCGGCCATGAGGATGTTCCCCGTCGCGCCGACGCTCGAGATGTCGAAGGACACCGTGGAGCCGCGGAGCGCGTCCGCCTTCGCCACGATGTAGCCGTGATCGATGTCGACGACGGCGCCGAGTGCTTCCATTCCCCGGATGTGGAGATCGACGGGACGCGGGCCCCAAGCGCAACCGCCCGGAAGCGAGACGCGCGCCTCGCCGTAACGCGCGAGGAGCGGACCGAGCACGTAGATCGAGGCGCGCATGGTCTTGACCAGCTCGTAGGGCGCCTCGGCGTTTTGCTGGTTCCGCGTGTCGATCTCGATCGAGTGCGAATCCGTGCGACGGCTCGTGACGCCGAAGCGCGCCAGCATCTGAAGCATGGTGGCGATGTCTTTCAAGACCGGAACATTCGTGAATCGATAGACGCCGGGGGCCAAGAGCGTGGCCGCCAGCACCGGAAGGGTTGCGTTCTTCGAACCGCCCGCCGCGACGGAGCCGCTCAGGCGCTGCCCGCCCTGCACCCAGATTTCGTCCATGGTCATGGCCCCGGTTGCCTTGGGGGACTCTTCCTTCGCCTTCGAGCTCATGCGCTTCCGCCTCCCCGCGTTCCGATGAGAATACGGGGCCTTCCCGCGAGGTCGTTCAGCACGCGAACGTCCTCGAGAATCGGGCCCACGATGCTCTTGGACTCATCGGCTTGGTCCGCCCCGATCTCAACCGTCGCGATGCCCCCGGGGCGAAGCCAGAGCGGAATTCCGCGTGACAGGTCCCGGAGCGGATCGAGGCCGTCCGGCCCGCCGTCCAGGGCCTCGGTCGGGTCGTGGTCCCGGACCTCGGGCATGAGCCCGGCGATGTCTCCGCTTCGGATGTAGGGCGGGTTGGATACGACCAATTCGAAGGGGCCCTCCGCGCCGATCGCGGCCGCGGCGTCCGGATCCCGGAAGTCGGCCTCGACCAGATGGAGCCGGCCGGCGACGCCGTTTCGCGCGGCGTTCCGCGCGGCCAGCGCGAGCGCCGCGGGGGACCGGTCGACCGCCACGCCGGTCCATTCGGGCAAGGCGTGGAGGAGGGCGATGGCGATGGCGCCGGTTCCCGTCCCCAGGTCGAGGAGCGTTCCCCGCGGGGGCTGCGAGACGCGGAGCACCGCCTCGACCAAGGCCTCCGTCTCCGGCCTCGGGATGAACACGCCCGGCACCAGATCGAGGGTCGCGGAACAGAACGGGGCCGTGCCGAGCAGGAGCTGGAGCGGAACGCGGTCGGTCCGGCGCTCGGCGAGCGCCGAGAGCTCGGCCGCCTGCTCGGGCGTGAGAAGCGCCGAGGGCTCCGACCAGAGCTCGGCTCTCGAGACGTGGAGCGCGCGCAGGAGCAGGACCTCGGCGTCGTGCCCCGGCGCCTCGATCCCGGCCCGTTCGAACCGGCGGGTGAGCGCGGCCAGCGCTTCGGCGCGGCTTTGGCCGGCGCTGTTTCCGTTCGGCCGCCGCGCGCGCGCGGCGTTCGTCGCGGTGCTCCCGCGGCCCGTTTTCATACCGAGGCTCCCGGCGCGGGCGACGACGGCGCCGCACCCGACGCCGCGAGGCGCTCGGCCTGGTCCGCGGCGAAGAGCGCTCCGATCAGCTCGTCCAAATCCCCCTCCATCACGTCCGAGAGGCGATAGAGCGTGAGGCCGATCCGATGATCGGTGACGCGCCCCTGAGGAAAGTTGTACGTCCGGATCTTCGCGCTCCGGTCGCCGCTCGACACCTGCGACTTTCGCGACGCCGCGTAACGCTTCGCCTGCTCCTGGATCTCGATGTCGAGGAGGCGCGCGCGAAGGACTTTGAGTGCCTTCGCCTTGTTCTTGAGCTGCGAGCGTTCGTCCTGGCACTGAACGACGATGCCGGTCGGGAGGTGCCGGATCCGAACGGCCGAGTCGGCCGTGTTCACGCTCTGGCCGCCGGGTCCCGACGAGCGGAA
>DATEND010000295.1:0-3645 GCA_035275245.1 Candidatus Eiseniibacteriota bacterium | reverse complement strand
TCGCAGCCTTAGGGCGGGTCGCGGCGAGTGACGCGGCGAGCGACGCGGCGAGCGACGACTCGGCGCTCCGGCTTCGCGTCGTGCGCGGTAGCGGCGGGTACGAGATCTCATTCGCGTCGGCGGGCGGCGCTCCGACGCGCGCCGCCGTCTATGACGTGAGCGGGCGGCGGGTGGCAAATCTGGGCGGCGGCCGCGAGAGCCAGAGCGGCCGCGCGGCGAGCGACGGCGTCCGGACGTTTCGCTGGAACGGACGCGCCGATTCCGGTGCGCCCCTCGCGCGCGGCGTGTACTTCGTGCGCGCCGAGTCGGGCGAAGGCATCGCGACCGCGAAGGTTATCCATCTGGGCGAGTAGGGGCACGTGCGGCTTCCCGGCACGCGGTCGGCACGACGGTCGGGCCCGGTTCCGAAAGGGATCGGGCCCGCGTCGCTGATAGTGTAGAATCACCGGCGTCGTACTCGCTTCCTCGCCCACCGTCGTTTCTAACCGGGAATCGCATACGTGCCCACGGCAGCCTCCGGCATTCTCGAAGTGCTCCATCGGGGCGGCGGATTTCTCCGCGACCCCGCCCGCTCGTTCGCGCCCGGGCCGGGAGACGCCTTCGTCCCCGAGCAGCTCATCAACCGCTTCGCCTTGGACACGGGCGCCCACGTTTCCGGCCCCGCGCAGCCGGGGAAACAGGGCCCGCGCTTGGAGAACGTCGAATCGATCTGCGGCATGACGCCCGCCGAGTATCGCGCGCGGACCCCGTTCGCGAAGCTCGTGGCCACGAACCCGGACCGTAGATTCCGGCTCGGCGCCGGCGGAAACGTCTCCATGCGGATCGTGGACCTCCTGGCCCCGATCGGACGCGGGACGCGGGGGCTAATCGTCTCGCCCCCGAAGGCGGGCAAGACACAGCTCCTCGAGGATTTCGCGACCGCGATCCTGGCGGATGCCCCCGAAACGCGCGTCGTCGTGCTGCTCGTGGACGAACGGCCGGAGGAAGTGACGCACTTCCGGCGCAAGGTCGCGGCCGAGGTGCTCGCTTCGAGCAGCGACCAATCGTTGGAGGATCACGTCCAGCTCGCGACCATGTGCATGGCCCGCGTGCGGTGCGATCTCGAGTGCGGGCGCGACGTCGTCGTACTCGTCGACAGCCTTACGCGGCTCGGCCGCGCGTTCAACGCCTACGGCTCCGATTCGGGGCGCACGATGAGCGGCGGGCTGGATTCCCGCGCCCTCGAGATCCCGCGCAAGTTCTTCGGGATGGCGCGAAACGTGGAGCACGGCGGATCGATCACGGTCCTCGCGACCGCGTTGATCGAAACGGGGTCCCGCATGGACGACATGATCTTCGAGGAGTTCAAGGGGACCGGGAACAGCGAGCTGGTGCTCGACCGGGGCCTGGCGGACCAGCGGGTCTTCCCCGCCATCAACATCGCGAAATCGGGGACGCGGCGCGACGAGCTGCTCTATTCGAAAACGGAGCTCGACGCGATTAACCGGATCCGGCGCACCGCGCTGGAGCTGCCGCCGAAGCAAGCGATCGTGGAATTGACCAAGGCGCTGGAGCAGTATCCGACGAACGAGGAATTGCTGAAGCGGGTGAGCTAACCGCGCGGCGGCGAGGAACGCGCCGCGGCTACTTCCCCTCGGGACCTTCCGCGGCGGCCTGCGCCGTGATGTCGTCCAGTTTCAGGGTCTCGCCGAGTTTCATCGCGGCTTCCACGGCTTCGTCGGTGAGATCGCCCCGGATTTCCTGCCACACTCGTTTGATGTCCGCGGCAAGTTCCTTCTGATACTCCTTCTCGTGCGCCCTCGAGAAGCCGATCCAGGCTAAGCCCGTCCCTCGATCGCCGTCGCGTCGAATCTTGAGGACGCCGTAGCAAAAGGGCGCGTAGAGGAGCGGCTCTCCCACTTCCTTGGTCGTGGCGACCGCCATGTCCACGTACCTCCAGGCTTCGACGTTCCGGCCTGAGCGAAGGCAGATGTTGGCGAGAACGAACTCGGCGCCCGACCGCAACTGGATCGCCCCTGTCTCGCGGGTGATCGCGAGCGCGGTCTTCCCCTCGCGTTCCGCGGCCGCCGTGTCGCCCAATTCGAGGTGCAGGAAGGCGAGGTTTCCCATGACCATGCACTCCGACGTCCGGTCTCCAATCTCGCGGAAGATCGCCCCCGCCGGCTCATAGCACTCGATCGCACGCGGGTAGTCGTCCAAGTACGCGAGCAGGTTCCCGAGCGAGTTCAATGCGGTGGCCTCGCTCCTACGATCCATGATCTCACGCGCGAGCTGGATGCTCTCTTCGAGCGACTTCCGCGAGAGGTCGGTGTCGGTCCGATAGTTCAGATTCCCGATCTGTCGCAGCGTGAAGATCAGGGTCGGCTTGTCCCCCGATTTCCGCGCGATCGAGAGTGCCTCCTTGAGATACTTCTCGGAGGCCGCTATGTCCCGCCGCCAATACGCAATCCGCCCCAACTGGCCCAAGAAGTTCGCCTGGAGAATCTCGTGCCCGATCGCCCGTGCCTCTTCCAATGCCGGCTTGAGGATCTCGACGGCCGTAGCGTGGATGCCGCGACGCGTTTCCAGTTCGGCCCGTAGCAGCTCGACCTCCAGGCGCGGTGCGACGTGCTCTGCCCCCGTCAGGATTTCCCGGGCGCGCTGGAACACCGTGGCCGCTTCCTCGTACGCGGCGAGGAGCATTGCCTTCTCGCCTGCCTTCCGGAGCTGCGCTGAGGCCATCGCGGCCTCCTCCGCGCGGCTGTAATGCTCTGCAACGAGGAGCGTGTGCTCGCCGGCCCGTTCGCCCCCCACTTCGAGCAGCCAGTCCCCCACCATCTTGTGGAACGCGCGGCGCTGGCGCGGAACCACGGTCTCGTAGGTCACGTCGCGCAAGATCGCGTGACGGAAGACGTACTCGACCGTGCCCGCGAAGCCGGATTCCTCGCGTTGCAGGATCATTTCGCGGTCCCGGAGGTCCTCCAGCATCGCCTGCACTTCGTCGGCCGTGAGGCCCGCAGCTTCTTGGCTCAGCCGCACCGCCGCCGCGTCCCAGAAGATTCGGCCCACAACCGAAGCTCTCTGCAGCAGCTGATGGAGCGGTGCCGGGAGCGTATCGAGACGCGCCTGGAGCACGCCCGTGAGCGTCGCCGGGACACGCACCGTGGAGAGACGCGAGGTGTCGACCGACCACGCCTCTTCACCCTTCAGGATGATTCGGTCGTCGATCAGCGCCTTGATCAGCTCCTCGATGTAGAAGGGATTTCCATCGGCGCGGTCGACGACGAGGTCGCGGAGCGCGGTGGGTACCTCGGGCACGTTCTTCAGCAACTCGCGAACGAGGCGGCGGCTCGAGAGCTGGGAGAGCGGGTCCAGTTGAATTCGCTCGTGGAAACGCTGGCCCTCGCCCCATTGCGGGCGGCGCTCGTAGAGGCTCGGGCGCGCCATGCAGAGGACGAAGAGCGGGAGCTCCGTGTTTTCCCGAACGAGATTGTTGATCAGATCGAGGGAGCGGTCGTCGGCCCAGTGGATGTCCTCGATGTGGAGGACCACCGGGTTCGTCTTCGAGGTCGAGGTGAAGAACTCGCCGAGGTACTGCTGCGCCGTGCGCCGGAACAGATCGGGGTCCTGGAGTGCGGCTTCCACTTCCGGCTTGTCGGAGAAATC
>DATEND010000294.1:0-7325 GCA_035275245.1 Candidatus Eiseniibacteriota bacterium | reverse complement strand
AGGCCGCGCTCGCGCTCGACGACAGCGTCGTGGACGATCCAAACGACGTGGATCTCGCGATGATCCTGGGAACCGGGTTTCCGCCGTTTCGCGGCGGTCTGTTGCGGCACGCCGATGCCGTCGGTGTGGGCACGATCGTCGAACGGCTGACGCGCCGCCAGCAATCCGGCGCGCCGTACGGGCCGTGCGGAAGACTGCAACGAATGGCGCTCGGAGGCGAGCGCTTCCACAGATAGCGAGACGCACCACGACCAACTCGGAGGTTCAACGATGCCGAACGTGATGAGCGTGCTGCGCGCGGAGATTCGCCGCCTGGCGCGCAAGGAATCGAAGGAGGCGGTCGGGGACTTGAAGCGCCAGGTCACTGTGCTCCGACGCCGCGTTGCGAGCTACAAGAAGCGGATCGCCGACGTGGAGCGGATGGCGCGCGCCGCGGCCAAGGGTACCGCAGCAGGCGGGGCGGCGCGCGGAGCGGGGGCCGGCGGGGGCGATGGAAAGCAGATTCGCTTCTCGCCTGCGTGGGTCAAGTCGCATCGGAAGAAGCTGGCGCTGAGCCGCCGGTTGTACGCGAAGCTCGTGGGCGTCTCCGCGCAGACCATCATGCTCTGGGAGACGGGAAAGTCGCGACCGCGCCGCGGCGCGCTGGCCACGTGGCGGGCGATTCGCGGGAAAGGGCGGCGGGAACTCAAGGCCGCTTTGACGGAGGCGCCGCGTCGCGGGTTGAAGGCGGTGGCGCGGCGGAGGCGACGCGTGGTGAAGCGGCGGGTGGTGAGACGCCGCGCGAAGAAGAAGTAGCCGGGCGCGACGATGCCGGACGAGGGCGGCCCGCCTCGCGACGATACGCGCGAGGAGGTGAAGCGGCGCTTCGGTACGTACGCGGAGAACTACGTCCGGAGTCCCGACCACGTCGAGAGTGAAAGCCGCGACCGGCTGCTTGTGCTCACGTCGCCGCAGCCGGAGTGGCGCGTCTTGGACATCGCGACGGGCGGCGGGCACACCGCGCTCGGATTTGCGCCTCACGTGCGCGAGGTCGTGGCCACTGATATTACGAAACCCATGCTCGAGGCGGCCGAGCGACACATCCGCGCCAGCGGCATTACGAACGTTCGCTTCCAAGAGGCGGACGCGATGGCGCTCCCGTTCGAGGACGCCTCGTTCGATCTCGTTACCTGCCGCGTGGCACCCCATCACTTCCCGGACTGTGCACGGTTTGTTCGCGAGTCGGCGCGCGTCGCGCGCCCCGGTGGAATCGTCGCGGTGATCGATAACGTCGTTCCCGACGATCCCGGAGCCGCAAAATTCATCAACGCCCTGGAGAAGTTACGCGATCCCAGTCACAACTGGGCCTACACGGAGCGGGAGTGGGTCGCGTTCTTCCGCGAGGCGGGGCTACGCGTGGATCGCGTCGAGGGCTTCCGGAAGGCACGCGACTTCGACGGATGGACGGCGACGATGGGGGTGGAGGGGGAACTCAAAGAGAGACTGCGCAAGATGTTGCTAGGCGCCGCGGGCGTCGCGCGGCAATCGCTAGCGCCGGAGGAGGCGAGGGGGCGACTTCACTTTGTGTTGCAGGAGGTCTTGCTCATCGGAGTTCGTTGAACGCAGGTTCGCCTAACGAGAAGGAGACACGCGATGGCCGACAGAGTACGGAAAGTCAGCTACTGCTATGTTGTGACACCCAACCGTTCCGGCCAAGCAGCCGAGGTCTTCGGGGAGATCGGCGAGGAGGGCGTGGGTCTGCTCGCGCACGTGGGGTTTCCGATCGGCGGCGGCAGAGCGCAGCTCGACTTCGTGACCGATGACATTGCCCGACTCCGAAGAGTGGCGCGCCGGAATCGCTGGCGTTTGAGCAAGGTGAAGAAGGCATTCCTGATCCAGGGGAGCGACAAGACCGGCGCGGTCTACCGCCATCTCCGGCGCCTCGCCGACGCAGGGGTGAGCATTACCGCCGCAGCGGGCGTCGCGGCAGGCAAGGGTCGGTACGGGCTCGTCCTGTGGGTGAAGCCCAAGGCCGTTAGCCGGGCTGCGAGGGCGCTGGGCGCGCGTTAGCCTATCGCGCGCCGCCTAGCCCCGCCTCTCGAACCGCAGCCAGGGCCGGAGCACGGCATACACGGGAACAGCCGTTGGGCGAGATTGGCGACACTCGATCAATGCCCGCCGCCTGAGGCGACGGACGGCGGCTTGGACTCCCGTCTTGGAGAGGCCCGTTCCTTCCGCCAGAGCGCGATAGCTGACACTCACCGCCTTCTGCCCCACACCACGCGTCCGGTACCAAAGGTACAGGTACACGATCCACGACGACGGGCTCCTGTCGTGGAACACGAGATCCGGGAGGAGGGTCTCGAAGACATAGCTGTCGACCGGAACCTGGCGCATTCGCGCTATACTAATGAGCACTATAGTAAAAAGCAACCCCCTCGACATCGATTGCGCCGTCTCGGTAGGTTTGGCGTGCGGTTCCACACCGACCAATGAGAGGAGAGGGCCCATGATCACGCAGGTCAAGTTCGTCAGCATTCCAACGCACGACCAGGACAAGGCGCTCGAGTTCTACACGCGGAAGCTTGGGTTCAAGGTGCTCACCGACCAGCCCTTCGACGACAAGCAACGCTGGATCGAGCTTCGGATCGGAAGCTCGGAGACGCGTTTCGTTCTCTTTACGATGGAAGAGCATCGGAACCGGATCGGCTCCCCGTTCAACGGGGCGCTCGCGTGCGACGACGTGGACAAGACCTACCGCGAGCTGATGGAGAAGGGCGTCGAATTCGTCGCCCCGCCGGTCAAGGAGCAGTGGGGATCCTACGCCATCATGAAGGACCTGGACGGGAATCAGTTCGTGCTCTCGTCACGCTGATTGCTCGTCCTCATCGTCCGATTCGACCTGCTCCACGACTTTCACCTCCGCTGGGCGCGAGATGAGGGAAAGCAGCAGCGAGACGATGCTCAGGAGGGCGAACAGCGCGGCAATGGCCCCGAAGACGTAGACGGAGAGCGGGTGTCTCCACTGCAAGCTGCCCACCTCGGCCGCGAGCGCGGCGAGCATGAGGAGCGCGGAACGGCGGATTCTGCCGTGATTGGTTATCGACTTGAGGAGGCTCATGGGCGGCGACCTCCAGGTGCGGTTGTCCCCGAATCCGCACCGGCCTGGGCCGGCGTGCCGATCGACTGCACCAGCTCCGGCACATCCAAAGGATCCCAGAAGGCCATCTGATCCAGGTCGTGCACCTCGTGAACGAGGTCGTGGCAGCCGCTCTTGGTGCAGGAAACCTTCCCGGACCGGATGTCGGCCATCGGAACCGCGCCGCTGAAGTGCGTGACCGACTCCTCGAACGAGCGCGATCCGACGTGACACTGTCGGCACTCGCGGTTCCTGTGCCGACGCGAGATCTTGATCGTGTCCGGGACGGTACCGAAATAGGTCGTCAGGACGTGTTTGAATCCGCGGACCTTGGCGCGTGCGTCGCCGGACCACCCATAGTCGGAGTGGCAGCTCTGGCAGGCGCGCTCCGGTGGCACGAACCTGTTCTGGTAGTGCGCGGCGGCGAGGAACGTGGGATCGTCGACGCGCATGCTCTTACCATAATCCGTCAAGACGTGACAGGAGAGGCAGTACTGGGTGGTCGTCGACCGATCGAAGTGCTCCGAGGCCCCTCCGTACGCGGCGACGGCAGGCGCGAGGAAGAGCGCGAGGCATGCCAGGATCTTTCCCTCGGTCGATCGCGTGATCGCCGGGCGAATCACGAGGAGCACCAGCAAGAAGGCCGCGATCCCTATCTCTATGTAGAGCAACGTCGAGGAAGGCAGCATTCGACCCCCAGTGCGTGCGGCCGCGAGTCCGAGCGCGCGTGCGATCGGCAGTCGGGCGGCGCACCTAGGGTTCATCGTCGGGCTTTCGGGCGGTCTTGAGTCCGAACCGACACGTGGCCGGGAGATGGTTGGATCAAGCCAACCTCGGGCCGGTGGCGGTGGCGGCCCCATCCTTGTAGACTCCAGCGGGTGAAACACAGCCTCGCGCTGATGTTGGTCCTGGTCGCGGCGGCATACGTGTTGCCGGCGCAGCTCGCCCCCCGCCGGTTTCCCACCGACGACTCGTTCTTCTACCTCCAAGTCGCCCGAAACATCGCGGCCGGGCATGGCAGCACCTTCAACACGGTGAGCCCCACCAACGGGTATCACCCTCTCTGGATCGGGCCGTGCGTTCTTGCCGAAGCGATCGCACGCGGCGATCGCGATCTCGCGCTCCGCATCGTGTTTGCCATCCAGGCGGCGCTTGCGCTCGGTGCGATCGCGCTCTTCCGGGCATCCGCACGCGCGCTCGCGATCCAATCGTGGCCGCTCGCGGTCCCGCTGCTCGCGGCCTTCTTCCTGACCGGGCTCTACGGCTCGGAAGCCCACATCAACGGATTCTGTCTCCTCGCGAGCGTACTCCTCTTGATCCGACACGCGAAAGAGCCGTCGCGGGGGAGCGCCCTCCTACTCGGCGCGAGCCTGGGCTTCTCGCTTCTCGCGCGGCTCGACAACGTCTTCTTCGTGGCGGCTGTCGCCATCGCGGCGGCGTGGACCGCCACGAGAAGCGCCTCCGCCCGCGCCGCGACCCTCGTATGGGTCGCGCTTCCGGCACTCGCCCTCGCGCTTCCATACCTGGCCTGGAACGTTGTCTCGTTCGGGCACATCGTGCCGATCAGCGGCGCCATCAAGTCGACGTTCCCCGAATTCCGCCCGGATCTTCGCAATCTCGGAACGCTCGGGCTGATGTCGCTCGCGGGCGGTGTGGTGGCCACGTTTGTCCTCGCCCGCTGCGGGACTCTGGACCTTCGCCGCGCAGCACTATGGCCGCTCGCGGTCGGAGTCTTGGCCCACGCGCTCTACATCGTCGGATACACGGACCACAACACGCACTGGTCCTGGTACTACGTGCCTGGTGTCGTGTTGCTCGCGTTCCTCCTCGCGATCGCCGCGGACGGGCTTGCACGCCTGTTTCGGCCGCGCGCGTGGAAGACCGTCGCTACGGCGGCGATCATCCTGCTCACCGCGTGGGGCGTGACCCGGGGGTGGGCCCGCTACCGAAACGCAGACGCGGCGTCGCACAACCAGTTTGTCTTCGAGCTCCTACCAGCCACGCCCTACGACCACTGGACGGTCCAGTTCGCGTGGTGGATGGACGCCAATCTCCCGAAAGGCAGCCGCGTGCTGGCGTTCGACTATCCAGGCGCGATGGCCTACTACTCCTCGCTCCGGATCGTCACAGCAGATGGCTTGATGGGGGACTTTGAGTTCGATGGGGAGTTACGCCGCGACGGGCTCGAACGCTATCTCGCGGCGCATGACATCCGCTATTACCTGGGCCCGGCGCCGGCAAGCGCAGGCCGTTGCGACTCCGCGATCGTTCGGGCGCCGCTCACGCGCATCCCGGTCGGCCAGATTCTCCGCTGCCCCGGCGATTTGGTGACGACCAGCTCCGACGTAACGCGCGGCGTCGAAGACCCCGGCGTCGCCCTCCATCGAATCCGCCGTGTCGTGCATCCGCCGAGCGTCGCCCGCGAACGGGTCATCAAACATGGGGCATTGTGGTGATCGCGGGGCGGGCGTAGAGTAAATCCGTTTCAGAAGCGCATCTCCCCGAACGGTGGTGAGCCATGCACGTCCCCGCGATCTCCCGCCCGCTTGGTGTTTCCCGCGTCCGCTTCGCCCTCGGCGCGCCATTCGCCGGAGCCCCAGCTCGAGCCGCAACCCCAGAAAGGATCGGTGAACCATGAGGCGCCTGCTTGCTCTGTCTATGTTCGCCACACTCCTCAGCGTCTCCTCGCCCGCGATCGCGCAGGATGCCGCGCCGGTTGTAACGGCTCCCGCCACGAGATTCGCTTGCGAGAACGCGCTCCTCACATTCACGGTTTCCGCCGTCGATCCGGACGGTGACGCGATCGCCTCGCTGACCGCCGCGGGCACGGTTATCACCGCGGGCGCGACGTTCACGGTAGGCGCGGGTAACACCTCAGGCACCCTGAGCTGGACGCCGACGTTCACCTCCGCCGGTGCGTATGGCGTCACGTTCACGGCCCAAAATGCTCTTAGCGGTTCGGCTTCGACTTCGATCCTCGTGGGCAACGGATGCGACCGCGCGCCGGTGGTGGTTGCCCCGGTAACGCAAACGGGCTGCCCCGGCGAGCTGTTGACCTTCACGGTTCAAGCCGCGGACCCGGACGGAGATGCCATCACTGGGCTGACGGCGAGCGGCTCCGCCATCACCGCGGGAGGGGCGTTTACCTCGAACGTGAGCCACACGTCGGGGACCTTCTCCTGGACGCCGGCCTCCACGGGAACCTTCGGCGTCACGTTTACGGCCGTGAATACCCTCACCGGTCAGGCGTCGACGGCGATTTCCGTGAGCTGCGGCGTTCGCCCGGCCGTCACGGCCCCGGCCACGGCTTCCGTCAATGAGGGCTCGCTCCTCACGTTTACCGTGACGGCCACGGAACCGGACGGCCCAGCCTTCGTTTCGTTGACGGCCGCGGGCTCCGCGATCGACGCGGGCGCCGCGTTCACCGCGGGCGCCCCTGGCGGCGGGAACATCTCCGGCACATTCTCCTGGACCCCGAACCTCACCCAGGCCGGCGCGTACTCGGTCACCTTCACGGCGACGAGCAACGCACCGGGGACCGCCACCACGAACATCACCGTGATGGACGTCGACGGTCCGCTGCCGGCCCGCGCGTTCACGAGCAATTCCTATCGCACGATTCGCCTCTCGTCCGGCAGGGCCTTCTGGTGCGCTTCGGTCGAGCCGCTTGGGGGATCGTTCGACGTGGCCGACATCGTTCCCACCTCGGTCGTGCTCATCTCGCCGGGGACCGGCTCGGTTTCGCAGATCTCGGCGGTCTCCGGGAAGGGCGTGGTCGTCGGGGATGCCGACAAGAACGACGTGGAGGACGTGACCTACTGCTTCTCGAAGGAAGACCTAAGGCTCCTCTTCAGCGACGTCCACGGCAAGACCACGCTCGACGTGACGCTGGCGGGTACCCTGACGTCAGGGAGACCGTTCAGTGCCCCGCTCTCCATCGACGTGATCGGATCGGGCGGAGGCCAGGCGGTTTCGGTGGCGCCCAACCCCTTCAATCCATCGGGCGTGCTGTCCATCGTCAGCACGAGATCAGGGGTTGCATCGATTCGGATCTTCGACCACACGGGCCGCCTCGTCCGCACTTTGGAACAGGGCACTTTGCCGGCGGGACGTCACGACGTGCGGATCGACGGGCGAGATGAGAGCGGCAGGTTGCTCGCAACGGGCATCTATTTCTATCGTGTGGATCTGGCGGAGGGCACGTTCA
>DATEND010000293.1:0-2480 GCA_035275245.1 Candidatus Eiseniibacteriota bacterium | reverse complement strand
CGTCGAGGAGGCGGGCGGCCGCTTGACCGACTACGCCGGCGCGCCCCCGCGGCTCGACGGCCGACAGCTCGTGGCTTCGAACGGCAAGATCCACGACGAGATGCTCGGCGTGATTCGCGCGGTCCCGGAGAACGCTCGCCCGGGAAACGTTCAGAAGAGCCGGTAGGTCAGCCCGATCGCGAGCGTCTCCCGGAACTGGCCCTGCTTCCGGATGTTTCGATCCAACTCGGCCGTCAGCACGTCGAGCGGCAACGTCGTGTCGACGTTGGCCGCCGCGTCGAACTTGTCGTAGACCCACTGCGCGAACAGGTTCACGGACAGGAGCTTCGTGATCTGCGCGGTGAACGTGCTCTGCACGTTCACGTCCACCTGCTTCCAGAAGTCGGCGACCGGCCCGTGCGTGGTTCCGTTCGCCGCGGCCGCCGAATCCGCCAGCGCGTCGAACTCCTCCAGGTCATCCGATTTCGAGTAGAAGAACGGCTTGAAGACCCCGACCGACCCCTTGTAGAGGATGCGCTTTTTCAAGATCGGCCGCGTGACGGTCGTCTGCCAGTCGATCCCCCCGTCCGTGGCCACGAACGACTCCTTCGCCTTGGTCAAGGGATCCGTGAACGACCTCGCGATCGTCTGGCGGAATCCGAATCCGAGCCGCGAGATCGCTTCCCGCTCCTCGGTCTTCTCGAAGACGCGGGCGACGCCCGCGGTCTCCTTCAGCGTGATGGGATTGAAGCGGATCTTCCCGATGGGGCTCGACTCGTCCACGAACTGGGTCTCGCCGCGGAAGGAAAAGAACGGGTCGAGGAATTTGTCGAGCGTGAAGCGGCCCACGGTCTCGAGCGCCATGAGATCCGTCGACTTCTCGGGACGGTCCCAGACGCGCCCCTTGGGATCGTCCGGATCGGGCACTTGCTGCGCCGTCTGTCCGAACGCCGCCTGGAGTTTGTTCGTCAGATTGAATTTGTGGGTGAACTGACGTTCGAGCGTGAGGTCGGCGTTTGCCACCCAGGCGAACGTTCCACGATCGCCGCCCTTCCAATTGTCGCTGAAGGTGCTCTGGGCGAGGTTCACGCCCACCACCGCGCCGAATTTCCAGGGGCGGGGAAGGTTCATGGAATCCGGCGTGGCGTCCTCTGCGCGGGACGCCGTCGCGAGGGAAGCCAAGAGGAGTACGAGACCGGCGATGCCGCCTGCGCGCATGGGAGCGTCCTTGCTCGAGGGGAGCTAGATTACGTGGAAGCCGGCGCGCTCGGATTTTGCGAGGCGCCCGCCACCGCTTCGGATTCGAGGGCCTCCGAGAGGCGTTGCGTGCGAAGCGTTTCCATCTCGGACTCGGCCTCGTCGATCGTAAGGTGCCTCGTCGCGCGTAGCCACGCAATGAGGATCTTGGCCTCCTGCCGGGTTCGTCCGGAGAGGGCGGCGGCCTGCGTCTTCGACTTCGCTTCCCACGCGACCGCGCAGGCGAGACGGAGGTAGTCGTCGGCCGCTTCGGCGTTCGACTCCCGGATGTCCTGTCCGACGAGGCGGAGCGCGTGGGCGAGCCAGCCGTACGCTTCCTCGTGCGCGGCGTTCATGCGGATGGCGGTTCGGAAGTGGCCCGCAGCCTCGAGCCGAAGCACACGTCGTGCGGACGGGGTCGTACCCTTTTCCGCTTCGGAGATCAGGCCACGGCCCAGCATTACGGCGGTCTCGGGATTCTTGGGTTCCTCGACTTTGGGACCGGGGGAGCCGGAGTTCGCTTCGCGTTCCTTCGTCGTCATGGGATGGCGCTCCTCACTCGTGCCAGGCTCTCTTCGTATTCCGTCACGAATCGTCGCACGACCTCCGCGGCCGGGATGACGTCCGAGATCAGGCCGCTCGACTGCCCCGCCTCCAATTCGCCCTCCTCCAGGTCGCCCTCGAGGATGCCCCGGCGCGAGTGGGAGCGGCCGTAGACCATCTCCAGCTCATCCCCCGAGGCGCCCTCCGCCTCGGCCTTCCGGACCCGCTCGACCCAGGTGTTCCGGATCGCACGGACCGGGGCGATCGCCTTGGCGAAAAGCACGGTCGCCGTGTCGCTCGCCGCAACGACCGCGCTCTTATATTGAGGATGGGAGGACGACTCTGGGGTACATGCAAACCGCGTGCCCACGGAGATCCCCTCGGCGCCGAGCGCTAGGGCCGCCAGAAACCCCCGCCCATCCGCGATTCCACCCGCGGCGCAGACCGGAACGGATAGGGCGTCCACGAGCTGCGGGATCAAGGCGAGCGTGGTCACCTCGTCGACCCCATTGTGGCCGCCCGCCTCGAATCCCTCGCCGACGACGATGTCGGCGCCCGCGGCCTCGGCCTTCCGCCCGTGCTTCACGGTCGGCACGACGTGGATCCACGTGGCGCGCGCGGCCTTGATCCGGGGACCGAGGATCGCCGGGTTCCCGGCGCTCGACACGATCACGTCGATTCCCTCGCCGAGCGAGATCTCGAGCAGATCGGCGGCGTCGCCG
>DATEND010000292.1:0-3295 GCA_035275245.1 Candidatus Eiseniibacteriota bacterium | reverse complement strand
ATCCCAAGAACGTGCACATTCCGCGCGGCGATCTCGCCCGGGACCGAGTGGGCGCGCATTGCGACGATTACGAACGCGAGATCGAGGAAGCCGGCGGCATCGACTTCCAGATCCTGGGCATCGGCCAGACGGGCCACATTGGATTCAACGAGCCGGGATCGAGCGCCACTTCCCGCACCCGACTCGTCATTCTCGACACGATCACGCGACGAACCGCCGCGTCCGATTTCTTCGGCGCCGAGAATGTCCCCGCGGAGGCGATCACGATGGGGGTGGCGACCATTCTCGGCGCCCGGGAGATCGCGCTCGTCGCGACCGGCGAGCACAAGGCCGCGATCGTGAAGCGCGCGGTCGAGGGCGACATCGATCGTGCGGTGGCCGCGACCTATCTCCAGAGGCACCCCAACGCCACGGTCTATCTCGACGCGGCGGCGGCGGCGGAACTGACCGGGGTCAAGACGCCCTGGGTGCTGCGCGACATCGAGTGGACGCAGGAGCTGGAACTGAAAGCCGTCGTGTGGCTGGCCCAGGTCACCGGAAAATCCGTGCTGAAGCTGGCCGAGGTCGACTACCGCGAACACCACCTCGCTCCGCTCCTGGTGCGTCACGGCTCGTCGGCGGCACTGAACGGCGCCGTCTTCAATGCCCTGAGCGCCAAGGTGCGCGGGCGGAGCAAGCTTCCGCGGGGACGGCCCATCGTTTTGTTCTCCCCGCATCCGGACGACGACGTGATTTCGGCGGGCGGCATTCTCTCGAAGCTCCGGCAGAACCATAACGAGATCGTCATCGCGTACCAGACGTCGGGGAACATCGCCGTCTTCGATCACGAGGTGCGGCGCTATCTCGACTTCATGCGACGGACGGGGGCGGACTTTCGGTTCGGCGGCGAGGGCCTGTCGTCGCTCCTCGACGAGGTCGATCGGTTTCTCGCGCAGAGAAAGCCGGGCGAGGGCGATCCCGAGTCGTTGCTCCTGCTCAAGCGCCGGATCCGCGAGGTGGAGGCTCTGTCCGCGATCGAGACGCTGGGCTTTCGTCCGGACCAAGCCCGCTTCCTCGACCTTCCCTTCTATCAGACCGGGCAGGTGCGGAAGGATCCGATCGGGGAGCGAGACGTGGCGATCATCCTCGAGTTACTCGAGGAGACGCGCCCCGAGATCATCCTGGTGGCGGGCGACCTCTCGGACCCGCACGGCACTCATCGCATGTGCAAGGACGCGATCGATCTCGCGCTTCGTCGCTACACCGGGGAGGCGCCCGAGGTGTGGCTCTATCGGGGGGCGTGGCAGGAGTGGCCCGTCGTGGAGGCCGATCTCCTCGTCCCGATGTCCGAGGAGGAGCTACGGCTCAAGATCAGCGCGATCTACAAGCACCAGAGCCAGAAGGACCGTGCGCCCTTCCCTGGGATCGACGAGCGAGAATTTTGGCAGCGTGTCGAGGAGCGCAACAAGGCGACCGCTCAGGTCGTGGATCGCCTCGGACTGCCCGAATACTTCGCGATGGAGGCGTTCGTCATCCGGCCCCGCGTCGCGCCCTAGCCGGCAGCCCTAGGCGCCAGCCCCACGCGGCGAACGAGCTCCTGGAATCGGGGATCATTCCGAAGCGGGTCGTAGCAGCGTTCCACGTTGAGGAAGAGCAGGTCGCCGTTTCGCTCGGCATACGCCCCCTCTAGGTGTTTCATGGCGGCCTCGAGATCGCCCATGTTCGCGGCCAGCATGGCGAGCCTCATCGCCAAGGCCGGGGATCCCCGGTTCGAGGAGCTCGTGACCTCGTAGAGGGCCCGCCAGTATCCTTTCGGCCCTCCGGCCGCGTAGCCCCTCTCGACCTTGGCGACGACGGCCTTCCCCCCCTCGCTCTCCGGGAAGTACCGGCGCATGAGCTCGAGCGCGGTCTTGTACTCGCCCCGAATCTCATGGACGCGCACCAGCCCCGATTGGGACATGATCGAGTTGGGGCTACGGGTCAGCGTCTGGCGCGCCAACGCGAGCGCGTCATCGTACCGGCTCGCGCTCAGGAGCGTGCCGATGGCGTTCCAGTGGACGATCAACGAGAAAGGATCGATCTGCATCGCGACGCGATCCTGCGCGAGGGCTTCGTCGACTCGCCCGGTTGCCAGGAGCAAGACGGAATAGACGAGATGGGCCGTGCTGTAGCCCGGATTCAGCTCGATCGCTCGGCGCACGTGCTTCTCCGCCTCCTGAGCGTTCCAGTCGCCGAAAAAGAGCGCCGCCGACATCGACGTGTGCGCCTCGGCCGACGTTTCGTCGGTCGCCAGGGCCCGCCGCGCGTACTCCTTTACCTTCGCCAGGCCCTCCATGGTCGGGATGCTGCTGAGCACTTGCACGCGGATCAGATACGCGTCGGCGAGGCCGCTGGAATAGCGCGGATCGCCGGGGTCGAGCGCGAGCGCCCGCTCGTAGTGCGCGATCGCGGCGAGCGCGCCCTCTTCGGACATCTTGTTCCATTCGTATCGCCCTCTCAGATATTCCTCGAACGCATCCGGATTCACCGGTCGTCGCTTCGCCAGCTTGGCGCGCTCATTTGGCGTCACCTGGAGTTGGATCTCCCGCGCGATGTCGGAGGCAACGTCGCTTTGGAGCGCGAGCACGTCCTTGAAGTCGCGCTCGTAACTCTTCGCCCAGAGGTGGCGGTCCCGCGACGCCTCGATGAGCTGTGCCGTGATCCGCACGCGGTCGCCGGCGCGCTGCACCGAGCCCTCGATGATCCCGTCCACGCCGAGCTGGTCGGCGATTTCTCGAAGCGGCTGTTGCGATCCCTTGAAGCGCATGACGGACGTGCGCGAGATCACGGTGAGCGACCGGATGGGGGCGAGGTTCGTGATCAGCTCCTCGGTCATGCCGTCCGCGAAGTACTCCTGCGTCGGATCGTTCGAGAGGTTCGCGAGCGGCAGCACGGCGAGCGAAGCGATGCGGGGACCACGGTCCCCCCCGGCCAGTCGCTCGCGGAATCCGCTCGAACCGAACGCGAGCAGCGCGCCGATGGCGACCACGAGCACGGCCGCGGCGGGGACCCAGATGCGGCGTGGAAGTCCCGCCCGTCTCGCGCCCGCACCGTGCAGCTTTTCGAGCGCCGCAAGAGCCGCGCTCCCGTTTTCGAATCGCTGGCTTGGGTCCTTCGCGAGACATCGCGCGATCACGGCCTGAACGCCCACCGGAACCCGGCCGCTCAGAGGGGTCGGCGCGCCGCTCACGATCGCACCCGCAAGCTCCGGCAGCGTAGCGCCCCCGAACGGTAGCCGCCCCGCGGCCATTTCGTAGAGCATGACGCCGAGCGCCCA
>DATEND010000291.1:0-4789 GCA_035275245.1 Candidatus Eiseniibacteriota bacterium | reverse complement strand
AGCGCGACTCGGCCGGAGATCTCTCGGCCTATTCCTTCCACATGGCCGACATGGGCACCGACGCCATGGAGCGCGAGAAGACGTTTCTCTTCGCATCGGCCGAGGGAAGGCTGCTCTACGACGTTGACCAGGCGCTCCGCCGCGTCTACCGGAACGAGTACGGGACGTGTCCGAGATGCAACAAGGAGATCGGCAAGGCCCGACTCGACGCCATCCCGCACGCGAGCCTTTGCGTGACGTGCCAGGAGAAGCAAGAGAAGGAATCGAACGCGGCACGCGGATGACCGACATGCGCGTCCGAAACACGCTGTTCGCGGCCTGCGCCGCGTTCGTCGTGCTCCTCGACCAGGCGACCAAGTGGATGGCCTCCGCGCGGCTCGAGCTGGGAGAGCCCGTCCTCGTGCTCGGGGATTTCGTACGCCTCACCCTCGTCCACAACACGGGCGCGGCGTTCGGGCTCTTTCCAGGCAGCCGGGGCCCGTTCATCGTCATCTCCGTCCTCGCGATCGGCGTCGTGCTCTACCTGTTCCTCCGGGAAACGCACCGCAACGTTCAAAACCGGGTCCTGCTCGGGTGTATCCTGGGGGGCGCGATCGGAAACCTGATCGATCGCGTTCGTCTTGGATGGGTCGTCGACTTCATCGACATGGGAATCGGCCAGACACGTTGGCCCGTGTTCAACGTGGCCGACAGCGCCGTCACTCTGGGGGTTGTCTTCCTTGCCTGGAACCTCGCGAGAGCAGGACGCGACGCCGCCCCTTACCCCGAAGATTCACCTCGTGCCGGCCTCGCGGGCGGGTGAGCGGCTCGACCGCTTTCTCGCCGAGGTCGAGCGGTCGCTTTCCAGATCCGCGGTGCAAGCGTTGATCGATGAGGGCCACGTTCGCCTGAACGACGCGCCGACGCGCGCCTCGCGGCGCGTCAAGGCGGGCGACCGGATCGAGGTCGTGCGGCCCCGCCGCGAGCCATCTCCGCTCCGCGGCGAGGCGATTCCGCTCGAGGTCGTCTACGAAGACGAGCACTTCGCGGTGATCCTGAAACCCGCTGGCATGGTCGTGCACCCCGCCGTGGGGCACCGAAGCGGCACCCTGGTCCACGCGCTCCTTCATCGCTATCGCGAGCTTCCCGCCTCGAACGGAGCGGAGCGCGCGGGCATCGTCCACCGTCTCGACAAGGGAACCTCCGGTCTCCTCCTGATCGCCCGAACCGAGGAGGCGCACCGCGATCTCGCCCGCCAGATCGAGGCGCGCGAGGTGAAGCGCGTCTACCGTGCTTTGGTCTGGGGCCACCTTCGGGAGCCGGAGGGACGGATCGAGGCGTCGCTTGCGCGAAGCCGGAGCGATCGGAAGAAGATCGCAGTCGTGGCCAAGGGCGGCCGGTTCGCCGCCACCCGCTATCGAACCGTGCGGTCGTACGCGTACCTCACCGAGCTGCTCTTGAACCTCGAGACGGGGCGGACCCACCAGATTCGGGTTCATCTCGCGCACAAGGGCCACCCGGTGTTCGGTGATTCGGACTACGGCGGCCGTCGCGGCCCGCTGCTTCGGCTCGCGCCCGCGCGGCGCGCGGAGGCGGCGCTCCTCCTCGCCGAGCTGGACCATCAGGCGCTGCACGCCGAGACGCTCGGCTTTCGCCACCCACGAACCGGCGAGCCCATGGAATTCACGCGGCCGGTACCGCCCGACTTCGAGGCGGTGTTGACCGCGCTCCGATGCGAGTGTTAGGCGTGGACTTCGGGCTTCGGCGGATCGGGCTTGCCCTAAGCGACGAGGGCGGCGCCCTGGCGACGCCGCTTCGCTCGTTCGCCATAGCCTCCGTGCGCGAGGCGCCGGTCGCGGTGGCCAAGGCGGCGCGGGAAACGGGGGCCGGCGCGGTCGTCGTGGGCGCTCCGCTCGGCCTCGAGGGCGAGGAGGGGCGGCCCGAGGTGCGGCGCGTGCGCCGGTTCGCGACGGCGCTTCGGCGCGAGTCGGGGCTTCCCGTTCATCTCGTCGATGAGAGCCTGAGCACGCGGGAGGCGGAGGAGAAAATGGGGGCGCGGGGGATGGGGACGCGAGACGAAGCGCTGCACGCCGCTGCCGCCGCGGTCATTCTCCAGCGGTGGCTCGACCGCCCGGCCCGAGGCGGCCGTGGCGCGATCGAGGTCGGCGAATGAGGCGCCGCAACCGCATCCGCCGCTCGCTCATCCTGGGCGGGATCGTCGGAGGGATCCTTCTCTCCGGCATCGTCTTCTTCCCGGCGACCGTCACGCGGCACTTCGAGATGCGCGAGGTGATCATTCCGAAAGGTGCCTCGATCGAGGAGATCGCGAGGCTCCTCGAGGAGAAGGATCTGGTCGGGAGTCAGCGCCTCTTCGTTCTCGCCGCTCGGGTCTTGGGCTACGACCGAGGCCTCAAGGCCGGGCGGTTCAGCATCCCGGTCGGCTCGAGCATCTACCGGATCCTTTCGCAGCTCGCCAAGGGAATGTCGTCCCAGGACATGGTGACGATCCCCGAGGGCCTTCGCGCCGAGCAGATCGCCCAGCAGCTCTACGACCGCGCGAAGATCGACGCGATCGGGTTTCTGACGCTCGCCACCGACTCCTCGTTCTCGCGTTCCCTCGGGGTGCCGGCCGACCGCGTCGAGGGATACCTCTACCCGGATACGTACCCGTTCTATCCGCTCCTCACGCCGGCCGAGGTGCTCCGGGTCATGGTGGAGCGGGCGCTCCGTGTCTTCGGCGAGGAGATGGCGCTGCCAGGCGCCCGCCAGGGGCTGACGCTGCACCAATTGGTCACGCTGGCGTCGATCGTGGAGGCGGAGGCCCAGGACCCGTCCGAGCGTCCACGAATCGCGGCCGTGTTCTACAACCGGCTCAGGCTGGGCATGATGCTCCAGTCCGACCCGACCGTTTCCTACGCGCTCGGCGTCTGGAGGGGCCGCGTCTTCTACCGCGACCTGGACGTCAAGTCTCCCTACAATACGTATCGGAACAAGGGCCTTCCGCCCGGCCCCATCTGCAATCCGGGGAAGGACGCGGTCCACGCGGTCCTCTTCCCGCTCCCCGACAGCACCGAGTACTACTTCGTGGCGCGCGGGGACGGGACGCACATCTTCTCGCGCACCTGGGAGGAACACCTGAAGGCGATCGCGCACGTGCGCACGCAGGCGAAGCGCGAATCGACGCTCGTGCCGACGGGTCCCGGCGGTAGGCCCTTGCCGGGCGCGGCGGGCATCGTGCCCTCGATGGGTGTCGCGCCCGCTCCCACGGCCAAGGACTCCGCGGCGATCGGTCCGCCTCCGCCGGCGGCCAAACGAGTTGGGGTGAAGGCGCCCGCGAAGACCTCGACCACGAGGAAGACGCCGGCGAAAGCGCCGGCCAAGACGCCGGCCCCAACCAGCACCATGCAGAAGCGGAGCACGGGCCGATGACCCCTTCGCAAGCGGGCGTCGCCGCGCGGCTCTTTCCGGCAGCGAAGGGGCTCGATCCCGGGATCGCCGAGAAGCGAGCGCGGCTCGAATCCATCCTGCGAAGCATGGGAAGGACGCTGGTCGCCTTCTCGGGCGGGGTCGACTCCTCGCTTCTACTGTCCGAGGCGGGCCGCGTCCTGGGCGCCGGCGCTGTCGGCGTCATCGCCCGGAGCGCGTCGCTACCGGAGGTCGAGTACCGCGACGCGGTGGCCCTGGCCGCGGAGCGGGGCGTGGCGCTTCGGACCCTCGAGACGAGGGAGATCGAGCGCGAGGCGTACCGAGCGAACACCGGCGACCGCTGCTACCACTGCAAGGCCGAGCTGTTCGAGCGTCTCGAGGCGCTTTGCGGGGAGGAGGGCTTCGAGTCCCTGGCCTACGGCGCCGTCACCGACGACCTCGGAGACGTGAGGCCTGGCATGAAGGCTGCAGAAATCTTTCGCGTACGTGCGCCGCTTCTCGAGGCGGAGTTGTCAAAGTTGGAGGTGAGAATCCTCGCACGTCACGTGGGACTACGTGTTTGGGACAAGCCTCAGTCGGCATGTCTCGCTTCACGAATTCCTGTCGGATCCGAGGTGACGGAAAGTAAACTGAACCAAGTGGAACGCGCTGAAGCCTGGATTCGGGACACTTTCCAGATCCGGGTCGTTCGGGTCCGGCACCATGGTAGAGCAGCAACGGTTGAAGTGTCTCGTCAGGACGTGGACTTACTGAGCCGGGCCGAGTCGCGGGAAGCACTCGCGAGGGCCTTACGCAGGATTGGGTTCGCCGAGGTAACGGTCGACCCGCGCGGATATCGGCGAAATGACCCGTATCCAATTGATATAAAAGGAGATATGTAAAATGGCAAACGCGAACGAAGTCCGGAGGAGGGGGCGAAAGGCCACCCCGGCTCGCTTGGAAAGCACGTCCGGAGTCGACCTTCCGTTCGGCCCTAAGAACTATATTCTGTTTGGGTTAGCCGCAGTCGTCATTCTCGCCGGGTACATCTTCCTGTCTCGCGGATCCATTACCCTGGCGCCGATACTCCTCCTCACCGGCTATCTGGTCCTCATCCCCTGGGGAATCCTAGCCAAGTAGGGGCGAATAGCTCAGTTGGTAGAGCACTTGCCTTACACGCAAGGGGTCACAGGTTCGAGCCCTGTTTCGCCCATTTTTTCGTCCCCCCGACGACCCCAAAGGCGTTCTTGTCCTTGACTTTGCTTGGCGAGGGTGGTAGACTAGTTCAGTGAATAAGAGTGCCTTCTGGGAGAGGGGCATCCGACCCCAATGGGCGCTTCGCGTCTAAGTCGTTGATTTCAAGAAAGATAATCAAAGAACAATCAGAATGATTTGGTCGAAAGGA
>DATEND010000290.1:0-3563 GCA_035275245.1 Candidatus Eiseniibacteriota bacterium | reverse complement strand
ACTTCGCGAGGACGCGCATACCCGGAAGCGTCTTCCGGGTGTCCCGCACGACGAGGCGGGTTCCCGCGACGCGGTCCACGTGGGCGCGCGTGAACGTCGCGATGCCGGACAGATGCTGGAGGAGATTCAGCGCCACGCGCTCGCCGGCGAGGAGCGTGCGCGCCGGACCCTCGATCGTCGCCAGCACCTCGCCGGGCGCCGCGCGATGGCCGTCGGCGGCATGCAGCGTGACCGTGACCTCGCCGAGCTTCTCGAACACTAGCTCGAGCAGCGGCAGGCCGCAGACGACGAGCGATTCCTTCGCCGCGAGCCGGCCGCGCGCGCGGGCGGTGTTCGGAACGAGGGCCCGTGACGTGCGGTCGCCCTCGCCGACGTCCTCGGCGAGCGCGAGCTCGATCAGCGCGTCGACCAGCGGCGCGTCGAAGACGGGGTCTCGCGTCGGAGCCATGCGAGGGCATCGCATAGCAGAGGGCTTTCGGGAGCGAAACGCGACGACGTGACTGCTTTGACGATCGGGGGGCGCGGGTGCTCTAGCGAGGCGATGCGATCCCAGGAGGGCGCGTGATCCAGAGCCTACTGCAGTGGTTTCGGAGGAAATGGGAGGCACGTCGCGAGGCGGTGATGTTCGAGCGGGCGGTGGTCGTTCGCTGGGATGATGCGGGAATAGAGGCCACCTACCCGAAGGGGGACGTCGAAGCGATCCGTTGGGACGAGGTCGAGCGCATCGCCATCGAGACGAACGACAGCGGGCCGTGGGGTGCCGATTTCTGGTGGATCATCGAAGGTTCGAGTCATCGCTGCGCCTATCCGCAGGGAGCCACCGGCGAGGTCGAGGCCATCGACGTGCTCGGGAAGCGCTTCCCGGAGTTCGACTGGAACGAGCTGGCGAGGGCGAGCGGCTCCGCGACGAACGCGAGATTCGTATGTTGGGAGCGCGCAAAGTGACCTCAGACTGAGCGTCCGTTCCGGCAACAGCCGTAGTCGAGCTGCTCGTCTGCGTTCGGCCGCCCGCGGGGCGTGAGGTCGAACAGGGTCCAGAGCGGCTCGACCGTACCCAAGTGCCGCATGTCCTGACCCGGATCGGCCGGCTCGAACACCAGCTCCGATGCCCAGTGCAGCCGGATCGCCCCGTCAGGCCATCGCTTGAAAACGGTCAGGATCGGGACCTGTTGGCCGGCGGCGTCCTCGCCATGATAGTCGCGCTTGAAGGTACTGTTCGCAGCCGACAGCAGGCGCGTGTGCTTCCATCCCTTGTCGCGCGCGAACGCCGCGACCCGCTCGATCGGGGCCTTGGCGACCACGGCGAGGTTGCCGCCGAGCCCCTCGAAATGGGGCATCGTTCCCTCCCACATGTCGATGAGCGCGGTACACGAGGGGCACGGCCCTTCGGCCAGCGGCACCTGCGCCATGGCCCCCACGGTCGGCCCCGGCCGCTTGTCCTGGGCGTGGCGGGGGAACATGAAGTGGTAGAGCATCAGGGTGTCCCCGCCGCGGAACAGCTCGGACAAGCGCACCTTCGAAGGCGCCCCGTCCGCGCCGATGCAATCGAACGAGTAGTCTTCGCGCACGTCGCCGCCCCGCGGCAACGCCCTCAATGCAGCGGCGACGGCCTCCATTTCCCGTCGCAGCGCTACCTCGCGCTGCAGCAGGGCGTCACGCGCGCGCCGGTACTCTACGGTTTCATTCGGAAAAGTCGTGGCCATGGTCTTTCCTCGCGTTCCAGCTCTCATCTCCATGTCGAATGGGATGAGCGGATGTCGACATCGGCCAACATCGCGTTCGACAGCCTGCAGTTCACGTGCCCCTGAGGTGACTCGGTCATCCCGTTGTGCCGTTTCGACGACGGGCCCTATACACATCGCGTACCTGAGTCTCGTGGGACGAAAATCGTCATGACGTCTACCCGGCATCACGATCTATTCGCTGCCGTTGAACGCGGCGATTCCGTTGCCGTGCGATCGATGGTCGCGGCCGGTACGGACCCAAACAACCCAAACGAGGAGGAGGACACTCCGCTGCACTGCGCGATCGAGGCCGGACACAGCGACGTCGTACGTGTTCTTCTGGAGTCAGGGGCGGACATGAACCGTCAAAATGGAGTCGGCGAGACGCCGCTCCTCACCGCCGTCATCGAGAAGCAGACCGCCATTGCGGAGATGCTTCTCGCTCAGGGGGCGGACGTTCATCAGCCCGAAGTAAACGGCGTCAACCCACTCATGTGGGCGATCACCAATGGCGATACGGACCTCGTGCGCATCCTTCTCGCACACGGCGCCGACCCCGGCGTCAAGGACGAATGGGGCGAGGATGCGTTCGAGTATGCAGACAGTGATACGGTCAGCAACGACGCGATCCGGGCGTTGCTCGCGGAGTGGAAGCGGCGCGCCTAGGAAGCCTCAGGATCGGCGAATTCGATTCCCGCGACACTGACCGCCCCGTCTGCAGCGGCGGCGTCGACCGCCACGCTCCATCGCTCCGCCCGTGCCGCCGCCATCACGTCTGCCGCGACCGGCTCGAGCCTCGTGCGCGTCGCCGGGTTCGCGGCGACCGTGAGCGTGCGGATGCCGCGCCCTACCGACACGCCGGACTCGGACTTGTTCTTGTTGACGGCGGCGAGGCACGCGACGGCGATGTCGAAGCTGGCTGCGTCGGCGGGCGCCGGCACGGCGGCGAAGTCCTCCGCCGTCGGCCACGCCGCGCGATGGATGCTCGACGCGCCGGTTTCCGCCGCGAAGGCCCAGGACCAGATCTCTTCGGTCACGTAGGGCAGCACGGGCGCGAAGAGCCGGAGCAGCGTCCGGAGCCCGAGCCGCAACGTCGCAACCGCCGAGCCGGCCGCCGCGTCGCCCCCACGGGCCCGCGTCTTCACCAGCTCGAGATAGGTGTCCGTGAAATCCCGCCAGAAGAACGTCTCGGTCTCCTGGAGCGCGTGCGCGTACTCGAACTCGTCGAAGTTGGCCGTCACGCGCGCGACGAGCACGCGTAGCCGCTCCACGAACGCCCGATCGAGCTCCGCCGTGATCGGCGCCTCCGGCGCGCCCTGCGCCAGCGCGAACTTCCCCGCGTTGAAGAGCTTCGTCACGAGGCGCTTCCCCACCTTCATGACCTTCTCGTCGAAGGCGGTATCGGTGCCGAGGCGCGCGCTGGCCGCCCAGTAGCGGACGGCGTCCGCGCCGTACTCGTCGACGAGGTGTACGGGCGTCACCACGTTGCCGCGGCTCTTCGACATCTTCTTCCGGTCGGGATCGAGGATCCAGCCGGAGACGACGACGTTGTGCCAGGGCACGACGTTCTCGTGCAGGAACGCCTTGGCGATCGTGTAGAAGGCCCACGTGCGAATGATCTCGTGGCTCTGCGGCCGGATGTCCGCGGGGAAGAGGCGGCGATGCCGCTGGGGATCGAGCACCCAGCGGGAGCTGACCTGCGGCGTGAGGGAGCTGGTGAACCAGGTGTCGAAGACGTCGGGCTCGCCGGTGAAGCCGCCCGGCTGATCACGCTCCTTCTCGCTCCGGCCGGGCGGCGCGTCGCGCATCGGATCGACGGGCAGCGCGTCCGCCTTCGCG
>DATEND010000289.1:0-8688 GCA_035275245.1 Candidatus Eiseniibacteriota bacterium | reverse complement strand
CGCGAGGCGGGCGGCGTTGGCTCCTCTGCCACGGATCGCCCCGGCGCGTGAACGAGTTCCTCTGGGAGTCGGGCTCATCGGATGCCTTCCTCGAGCGCATCGCGCGCGACGCGAACGCCGACCAGGTCCTCTGCACGCATACCGGACTCCACTGGCAGCGCCGGTTGCCGAGCGGCGCCCGGTTCGTGAACGTGGGCGCCGTCGGGCGACCCGCGAACGACGGGAGCCCGAACGTCTGGTATGCCTTCTTTGCGGCGGGGGCAGCGGGGGCGGATGGCGCGGCGGAGGCCGAATTCGTGTCCGTCGCGTACGATCACGAGGCGCTGGCCCGCGAAATGGAAGACGAGGGGCTGCCCGCGGAATTCGTGGAAACGATCCGGACGGGCTGGTGGACGACGTGCCTGGAGATCCTGCCGGCCAAGGAGCGCGCGCGGGGGAGGTTCTAGTGGTTCGGGTGCTGGGTGGCGTCGTCGGGGAATACCTTCACCAAGTGCGGGGATCGGGCCGGAATCCGCGCCTCTATCTGCAGGGTCTCTTCCTGATCGGGCTCGGCCAATCCATCTTCTCTCTACTCTTTAATCTCTATCTCCGGACCCTCGGCCTATCGGATTCGGCGATCGGGCAAATCCTCTCCAAGATCTCCCTGGGCGCCGCGATCGCGGCCATTCCCGCCGCGTTCCTGTTCCACGGCTTGAAGCCCCGGTTGATCCTGGTCGGCGCCGGCGCCATGGCCGCGCTCCTCTACGTCATGCAAGTGTCCTTGACCGCGCCCGAGACCCTGCTCCTGATCGCGTTCCTGACGGGCATGGCCGCGACGGTTTACCGCCTGTCCATCGCCCCGGTCGTGATGCGCGAGGTCGCGCCGGGAGCCCGGCCGTTCCTCTTCAGCGCGGCCTTCACGGTGCTCTTCCTGTCGGCGATCATCGGCTTCGCGATCGGAGGCCTGCTCCCGCAGCTCTTCCACCTCGCGACCGACGTCGATCGCTTGGCGCTTCGCTGGTCGCTCTACGTCGCGGCCGGGCTCATCTTGACGTCCGCGATTCCCTTCAACGCGATGAAGGAAACCACGCCGCCTCTGGACCCCGAAGAATCGGACTACCAAGCCGCGCCGCGGCGGCGGTTCAGCGATCAATTCGGGTGGACGCTTCGGCAGGCGCGCGATCTGATCGACGTCGACTGGGTGCTGAATCTCAAGCTCACGATCCCCGCCCTGCTCATCGGGCTCGGGGCGGGGCTCATCATCCCGTTCATGAACCTCTACTTCCATGACCGCTTCGGCCTGGGTGAAGCGGAGATCGGGGTCCTCTTCGCGGTCATGCAGGGGTTCATGGTGGTCGGGAACCTCTTCGGCCCGGCGGTCTCCCGGCGCCTGGGGCTCGTCCGAGGCGTCGTCGTCACCCAACTTCTGTCGGTCCCGTTCATGGTGGTGCTCGGCGTCTCGTCCTTCTTCCCCCTGGTCGCCGCCGCCTTCTTCCTGCGGAGCGGCCTCATGAACATGAACCAGCCTTTGACCTCCCATTTCGCAATGGAGGTTGTGTCGAAGCGCGACCACGCCGTGACGAACAGCCTCCTCTCCCTCTCGTGGTTCGTCGCCTGGAGCATCAGCGCCGACATCGGCGGGGCCCTGATCGAGCGAAGCGGGTACACCACGCCGCTTTTGATCGCGGCGGGCCTCTACGTCGCTGCATCCGTTCTCTACTGGCTCTTCTTCAAGGACGTCGAGGAAGGGCGCGTTCCACGCGGCGAAGTAGAGATCCCGGAAGCTTAACCGCTTTAGCTACAGCGGGTTGGACCCCAACCCCCACGCCACGCCATCCGCCTCAAGTTCAAGGCCCCCGATGCCGATTCATGCTCAAGTCAGGGTGGGGGGCTGCCATGGCAGGGAAGCCGAACAGGAGCCCCGCGGGACGGTGGTGGAGTCCAACGTACGTCATCAACGTAAGGGGGAAGCACGATGAAGCGGATTCACATGGCTCTGGTTCTGACGATGGTGTTGGCGGTGGCAGCGTTTGTGCCGATGGCCAGCGCGTCCCCGGTCGGTCTCGGCACGCTCGAGCTGAACGCGGGCTATGCGAAGTCGTCGGAGGACATGGGTTCGGGCGAGTCTCCTGGTGGAGGCATCACGTTCGGTGCCGGCTACTGGCGTTCGGTCTCCCCTTCGTTCTCGTGGGGCGGCGAACTCTCGTTCGATAACATGGGCTCGGTGGAGTACGACAACGGCAACACGACCGACAACAAGATCTCGGTCAGCTCCTTCCGCGTCAATCCGGCGGTGCGCTACAACTTCGGCGCTCCGGTCGGCCCGGCGTTCTACGCGCAGGGCGGTGTTGGTCTCTACAACGTCTCGGTGAAGGTCGAGGACTCGCTCTTGGGCGAGGCCGATGATAGCCAGTCCAAGATGGGCTTCAACGTCGGCGCGGGCGTTTCCTTCCCGGTCGGCCCGAAGTCGCGCATGAATTTCAATGGTCTCTACCACTCCGTCCAGACGGAAGGGTCGAGCCTGGATTACCTCCAGTTCCGTGCGGGCATCGGCTTCGGCCTGTAGGAATGGATGCTGATGTTGCATCGGGGCGGCGCCGCGAGGCGTCGCCCCGCTTCTTTTTTCCGGCGATGAACAGGGATCGTCCGGTTGGGAGCCCCAATGCGGGAGTCGCCGGAACCCGGAAGTTCTGAACCCGACGTTTCGCCGAGCGGCAGATCCGCGGCGGCGCGCTTCGGGCGCGATTGGATCTACACGATTCTCGCCGGTTGCCTTTTCCTCAGCGTTTCCATTCTCCTCTACGTCAATCACCGCATCATCGTCATCAACACCGCCGCGGCGCGGGCGGGGATGGCCTTTACGGAAGAGCTGGGCCATCACGTGGAGCTGGCGCAGGCCGCGAACGCGATCAACGCCACCGCGACGGGCGTTTTCGACAGCCGGGACGTGCTGCGCGAGCACGCGCGGCTCGAGGCGGCCCGCGCGACCTTCGACCGGGAGCTGAAGGAGATCTGGAGCGCGCTCGAGCAACGCCCGAGCGGGCGCCAGTCGCGCGACTTGGTCGACGACCTGCGCTCCGTGGAGACCGCGGTCGGGGGCATGACGCAGGAGGCGAACCGCATCTTCTCGCTCCATTCGCTCCAGCGGGTCGAGGAGGCTCGAGATCGGCTCCCCCTGCTGGACCGAGCGCACGCGCAGGTCGGCGCTGCTCTCAAGGCCCTGATGACGCACGTAGGCGCGGCCCAGGCCCAACGCCAAGAAGACGAGCGAAATCGATCGCAGGCGATGGAGCGCCTCGGGTACACCATCGCGCCGCTCTTGTTGTTAATGGCAGGCGGCGTTGCCGTGTTCGGCCAGAGCCTTCAACGGCGGGCGCGGCGAATCGAGGACGAGAAGGACCGGAACGCGGCGCGCCTCGCCGAGCGCGAGGCCGTGCTCCGTGCCACGAACGACGCCTCGCCGCACGGCATCTTCGTGACCGACGCCTCGGGCTCCTGCGTCTACACCAACCCAGCCTATCAGCGGATCTCGGGACTCCTTCCCGAAGAGGCGCTCGGCGCCGGATGGGCACGGGCGATCCACGCCGAGGACCGCGAGCGGGTCCAGCGGGAGTGGGCGGAAGCGGCGGCGGCGCATCGTCCCTACGAGAGCACGCACCGCTACCATCGGACGGGCCGGGAGCCCGTCTCTGCCTCCGTGCGGGCCGCCGAGGTGCGCGTCGCCGGAGCCATGCACGGCTACGTGGGCGTGGTGGAGGACATCACCCCGCGGCTCAAGCGGGAGGCGGAGCTTGCCGAGGCCAAGGAGCGCGCGGAGGCGGCGACCCGCGCCAAGGGCGACTTCCTCGCCTCCATGAGCCATGAGATTCGCACGCCGATGAACGGCGTGATCGGGATGACCGGCCTTCTTCTCGACACCGACCTCGCTCCGGATCAGCGCGAATACGCCGAGACGATTCGCGGCTCGGCCGACGCGCTGCTCGCGATCATCAACGAGATTCTCGACTTCTCGAAGATCGAGGCGGGGAAGATGACGATCGAGCCGATCCCCTTCGACCTCCTCGTTGCGGTGGAGGAGGTGGCTGACCTGCTCTCCTTCCGCGCGAGCGAGAAGAATGTCGACTTGATCGTGCGCTACGAACCGGGCGCGCCACGCCGGTTCCTCGGCGACGCAGGGCGGATTCGGCAAGTCATTCTGAATCTGGCGGGGAACGCCGTCAAATTCACCGAGCAGGGCCACGTGATGATCGACGTGGAGCGGGATCGCACGAAGGGCGGCACCCCCGCCGTGCGGCTCACCGTTCGCGACACGGGGATCGGGATCCCGGCCGAGAAGCTCGGCAGCTTGTTCGGCAAATTCGTTCAGGTGGACGCGAGCACGACCCGGAAGTTCGGCGGAACGGGACTGGGGCTCGCCATTTCGAAGAGCCTCGTGGAGTTGATGGGGGGCGAAATCACCGCCGAGAGCACGCTCGGTGAGGGCTCGACCTTCCGGTGCACGCTGCCTTTGGCGGAGGATCCGTCGCCGCCGCCCGCGGCCGCGCCGCGTCCGGACCTCTCCGGCTTGCGCGTCCTCATCGTGGACGATAATCAAGTAAATCGCCGCGTTTTGAGCGAGCAGCTCGAGTCGTGGGGCATGACGCACGAGGCGGTGGCGAGCGGTACCGCGGCGCTCGCGGCGCTTCACGCCGCGGTGGATCGCCGCGAGCCGTTCCACATCGCGATTCTCGATTACTTCATGCCGGGGATGGACGGGGAAGCGGTGGCGCACGCCATCCGCGCCGACGCGGCGATTCGCGGCACCATGCTCCTCATGCTCACCTCCTCCGGGAGGAAGGGCGATGCGCGCCGGTTCCAGGAAGCGGGTTTCGCAGGATACTTCGTCAAGCCGGTACGCGCATCGACCCTGATGGACGCGCTCGCGACCGCCTGGGGCGCGCAGCTCGAAGGAAGGGAGACCCCGATCGTGACCCGGCATTCCTTGGCTGAATCTGCGAGCAGCAGTCCCGAAGGCGCCGGCGCCAAAGCCGGCGAGTTGCCCTTTGCGCACGTGCGCGCCTTGGTGGCGGAGGACAACGTCGTGAACCAGAAGGTGGCGTGCCGCCTTCTCGAAAAGCTCGGCTGCCGGGTCGAGGTGGCGGCGAACGGCAAGGAAGCCGTCGAGATGACGGGGCGGATCCCGTTCGACGTCGTCTTCATGGATTGCCAGATGCCGGTGCTGGACGGCTACGACGCCACGCGCGAGATTCGAAAGCGCGAAGGCTCACGACAGCGAACGCCGATCCTGGCCATGACCGCGAATGCCATGGACTCCGATCGCGATCGCTGTCTCGAGGCGGGCATGGACGATTTCATCAGCAAGCCGGTCCACCCGCCGCTTCTCCGCCAGGCGCTCGAGCGGTGGACCGCGCATCGCGCGCCGGCGGCCGCAAAGCGGAGCGACGGCAAGGGCGGCGACCCTTCGAACGCGGACGACGGGCCTCCCGTCGACCTGGAGGGATCGGTGACCCTTTCGTCGCTACGGGCGGACGGGGGCGAGGAGGTCGCGCGGGAGCTGATCGCGCTCTTCACGGAGGATGCGCCCGCGCGCTGCGCGGAGATCGCCGACGCGGTTCGGCGGGGCGACACGGCGGGAGCCGGGGCGGCGGCCCACTCGCTCAAGTCGAGCGCGGGCACCATTGGGGCGAATCGGATGGCGCGTCTCTGCGCTCAGATGGAGGACGCGGTCGCGGCAGGGGACCTCTCGGCACTCGAGGCGCTCCAGAAGCGCCTGGAATCGGAAAACGTATCGGTGGCCGCCTACTTGAAGGAACGCGCGCTCCTCTAGGGGCAGAGGCGAGCGGCCGGCGCGCTTCGGACGTCTACACCCCGCCCGGGTGGGTCATCCCCTCGGGCGAGAACACCTTGGCGATCTGCTCCTCCGTGAGAAGCTTCCGCTCCCTCACGATCTCCACCACGGTCTTCCCTGTCTTGGCCGACTCCTTCGCGACTTCCGCCGCCGCCAGGTAGCCGATGAACGGATTCAACGCCGTGGCCACCGAGATCGAGCGATCGAAGTAGCGGCGGCAGGCTTCCTCGTTCGCCGTGATGCCGTCCACGCACTTCTCGCGAAGCACGCGAAGCGTCGGCGCCAGGATGTGGAGCGAGCGGAGGAGATTGTGGGCCAGGACCGGCATCATCACGTTCAGCTCGAGCTGGCCGGCCTGCGCGGCGTACGCCACGGTCGTGTCGTAGCCGAGGACCTGATAGCAAACCTGGTTCGTCATCTCGAGCATCACCGGATTCACCTTGCCGGGCATGATCGAGGATCCCGGCTGCACGGCGGGGAGCTCGATCTCGTTCAATCCGGTCGTCGGGCCGCTCGCGAGGAGCCGGATGTCGTTCGCGATCCGGCTCAGGTCGAGTGCGAAGCCCCGTAGGTCGTTCGAGAGGCGGACGAACGGCGCCATCGACTGCATCGCCTCGAAGAGATTGGGAGCCGGCGTGAAGCGCGCGTTCAGCATCGCGGCAAGATTCGCCACCGCGCGCGCGCGGTACTTGGGGTGCGCGTTGATCCCCGTACCCGCGGCGTTTCCGCCGAGCCCGAGGGGCAGGAGTCCCTCCCGAGACCGCTCGAGCGACGCAGACCACCCCTCCACGCAGATCTGATACCCGGAGAATTCCTGCCCGAGCGTGATCGGGACGGCATCCTGTAAATGCGTGCGGCCGGACTTGAGGACCTCCTGAAACGCCTTGGCCCGGCCCCGGAAGGAGAGCGCCAGCGCGTCCATCTGGTCGATCACGGGGCCGGTCATGACGTACGCGGCGATCCGGATGGCGGTGGGGATCACGTCGTTCGTCGACTGGGCCATGTTCACGTGGTCGTTCGGGCTGACCAGCGTCACGTCGCCTCGCTTGCCGCCCAGGATCTCGCACGCCCGGTTCGCGATGACCTCGTTCACGTTCATGTGAAACGACGTGCCGGCCCCCGCTTGATAGGCGTCCACGACGAACTGATCGTCGTGCCGTCCCGCCACGACCTCCTCGGCCGCCTTCACGATCGCGTCGGCCTTCTTCGCGTCGAGCCCGCCCAGCTCGGCGTTCGCTTTGGCCGCCGCGATCTTGATCCGGGCGACCGCGCGCACCATCTCGATGTGAAGCCGCTCGCCCGAGATGGGGAAGTTGGCCACGGCCCGCGCCGTCTGGACGCCGTAATACGCGTCGGCCGGCACCTCGAGCGAACCGAGCGAGTCCTTCTCGATGCGCGTGGCGCCCTTGGGCGCCGCCTTCACGGTCTCAGACATGAGCGGGTTCCCCGCGGGGGAGGCGAACCGGCCGTTCCCACACCTCGGAGAACGCCCGGGCCAGTCGCGCGATGACCTCCTCGCGCGGCGGTGCTTTTCCGAGGAGCGATTGAAGCGATGCGACGCCCAGGCCTCGGATGCCGCAGGGATGGATCAGGTCGAAGTGCGTGAGGTCGGGATTCACGTTGAGGGCGAAGCCGTGGAAGGTCACCCATCGACGTACGGCCACGCCGATGGCGGCCACCTTCCGGTCGCCGACCCAGACGCCTGTGAATTCGGGCCGGCGCGACCCGTCGAGGCCGTAGGAGGCGAGCACGCGGAGGATCGCCTCCTCGAGGTCTCGGAGATAGCGGTGCAGATCGCGACCGCCCGGAAGTGTTTCCAGTCCTACGATCGGGTAGCCGACGATCTGGCCGGGTCCGTGGTAGGTGACGTCGCCGCCGCGCTCCACGGGCACTACCTCGATGCCGCGTCGGGAGTATTCGAGCTCGGAGAGCTTGAGATTCTCGTCGTGGCCGCCGCGGCCCACGGTCAGGACCGGCTCGTGCTCCACGAAGTAGAGGACGTCGGGAGATTCGCCGCGGGCCCGGGTCTCGACGGCGCGATGCTGGAATGCGAGCGCCGCCCGATAGGGAACGCGCCCCAAGTCGTACGCCGGGATTTCGCGCCGGTCCCCAGGATCCCCAGGATCCCCAGGGTCCCCAGGGTCCGGAGTAGAGCCGTTCTGCGTTGGAATGTTCATTGTGCGGGTGCGGTCAGATCGAGTCCAAGAGCCAGCTCTCCGGATCCTCGAGCAGTCCCTTCACGCGATGGAGGAACATGGCCGCCGGCGTACCGTCCACGAGGCGATGGTCGAAGGAGAGCACGAGCGTCATCATCCAGCGAACGACGACGCGGTGATCGCGGACCACGGCGCGCTCCTCGATGAGGTGGACGCCCAGGATGCCGACTTCGGGATGGTTCAGAACCGGCACCGAAGCCGTCGCGCCGAACATGCCGGCGTTCGTGATCGTGAACGTGCCGCCCTGAATGTCGTCCAGCGTGAGCTTGTCGTTCCGGGCGCGCGCGCCCAGGCTCTCGATGTCGGCGGCGATCTCCAAGACGTTCTTCCGGTCCGCGTCCTTCACCACCGGGACGATGAGGCCCTGGTCCCGGTGCACCGCGACGCCGATGTTGTAGTACTTCCGGTACCGAATCTCGGTCTCCGTCATCACGGCGTTCAGGACCGGGTACTCCTTGAGCGCCCGGACCACCGCCTTCGTGATGAACGGCATGTAGGTGAGGTTCAGGCCGTAGTCGCGCTTGACCTTTTCCTTGAGCCGCCCGCGGAGCTCGACCAAAGCCGTCATGTCCACTTCGTCCGCGACCGCGCAGTGCGCCGCCGAGTGCCGCGACTTGAGCATGTTCGTCGCGATCATCTTCCGGA
>DATEND010000288.1:0-3025 GCA_035275245.1 Candidatus Eiseniibacteriota bacterium | reverse complement strand
AATCCCGGTCCCAACGCCGCGGTTCGAGCAATGGCGGTGAGTGAGCCCAATGTCTTCGTTGGCGGCCTGTTCTCCACGATTGCACACTCCGCGATACGTTTCCTCGCAAAGGTGAACGAGTTCGGCCTCGCGAGCGGCCCTGGTTCCAATGGGCCAGTCTACGCGGCCACGTTCGCCGGCTCGGATCTATTCATTGGCGGCGATTTCGACAGCATCGGGCAGTACCCACTTTCGAACCTGGCCAGGCTGGATTTCGAGGGGGGGATTTATTCGGGATGGCATCCAAATCCGGACGGACCGGTCAATGCGATCGCGCCCGGGAATTCTACGATCGTCGTCGGGGGGGAATTTCAGAACATCGGAGGCGAGGCACGGAGTCGCCTGGCGCTGTTGGACCGCGCGACGGGGACCGTCTCTTCATGGAATCCCGGGGCAGACGGCGAGGTGTTGGCCCTCGCCCTTAGTGCGTCCAAGCTTTATGTCGGTGGCGCATTCACCCAAATTGGCGGCTCTCCGCGGCGTTATTCGGCCTCCTTGGATTTCGCGACGGGCATCGCGACGCCTTGGGCGCCAGAGCCGATCGATCGAGTGCTCGCAATTGCGGCGGATGGCCTCTTGGTCCACATCGGGGGATCATTTCACGGTCTCGAGACTCAGCCGCAAAGCTACCTTGCGGCATTTACGGAAGTCTCCACGGCGATCGCCCTTGCAACGCTCGACGCAGCCTTCGAGTCCGGCCGCGTCCATATCCGCTGGCTCGTCTCGGGATCGGGCATGGCTCCGATTGGCGTCTACCGGAAGACCCCCGCGAGCGAGTGGACGCTCCTTTCGGTTCCGGTCGTCGGTCCTGATCGCATCGTGAGCATGGTGGACGAGGACGTATTCCCTGGTCAGACCTACGCGTACCGGCTCGTGGTTCGCGACGCCAACGGCGAGGAGAGTGCGATTGAGAACACGATCTCGATTCCTCCAGGCGCCGGCGCTCCGAACGTCATCCGGCTCAATCCGATAACCCCCAATCCAATCGGGAATTCGGCCGGCATCCGGTATGGGGTGCCGAATACCGGGAACGTGCGATTTACGATCTTCGATGCGAGGGGCCGACTCGTTACCGTGCTGGTCAGGCGCGTTCAAGAGGTCGGATGGCACGAAGTGTCGTGGGACGGGCGCGACGCGAGGGGACGCCTCGTTTCCTCGGGCGTGTATTTCGCTCAACTCGAGATGCAGGGGTCCCGCGTGGCCAGAAAGCTCGTGGTCGCCCGGTAGAGCTACCGGGCGCGGGCTATCCGACCGCGCACTCGTTCCGGCCGCCCTCCAGCTCCTGCGCTTCCATGTCCCAGACCTCGAGGAGGCCCAGGTTGACGGCCTTGATCTTCCGGTAGGCGTCTGGGCTCGAGCCAACCTTCGACTTCACCCACGCGATGAACGCGGGCTCGTCGCCGATCCGAAGCGGCTCGTTCGATTCCCGAATTTTCCCGAATCCGCGGCCGATCGACCGATCGGGTTCGCGCTCCGCGTCCGAGGCGTAGTGGGCGGGGTAGATCTTCGTGTCGGCCGGCCACTCGCGTCGCGCGCGCTCGAGGCTCTTCCACAACTTCGCGGTCCACTCGTCGGACTTGCCGCCCAGATCCGGGCGCCCGATCGAGTTGATGAAGACGAAGTCGCCGGTCAGGGCGGCGCCGTTCACGAGATAGGTCACGCTCCCATCGGTGTGTCCCGGTGTGTGCGCGACGCGAAGCTCGGCGCCGCCGATCTTCAGCACGGTGCCTTCCTCGATGGGCGAGAACGGGATCTTCGCGGCGGATCCGTCGTAGGGAAGGATCGCGTCGTCCGGATGGATGTGATAGGGCACCTGAAGGGAACGGGAGAGCGCGGGACCGCCGCTCAAGTAGTCGGCGTGGACGTGCGTGTCGGCGACCGCGACCACGCGGGAGCCCGCCTCCCGCGCGGCGTCCAGGTAGGGCTGCGCCTTCCGCGGCGGGTCGATCAGGATCGCCTCGCCGCGCGACGCCAGGAGATACCCGACGGCGCCCTTGGCGATGCGGTCGAATTGGAGGAAGAGGTCGAACCCGGGGGGCGGGAGAAGACGGCGCTGTACGACGGCAAGCGCCCACGCCGCCATGCCTCCGCGAACCGACGAGGCCTGGAAGCCGAGTTCGTTCAGGATCAGCACGACCTGCTTGCTCGCGTTCCCACGGCCGCAGACGACGGCGACGGGGCCGTCCGGCGCGATCACGCTCCGGACCTGGTCTCCCATGGCCATGATCTCGGAGCCCCGGATGTTGATGAAGCGATCGACGGGAACGATGTCGATCCGGCCCTCGGCGAGCGCGTTGGGCGCGCGGACATCGAGCACGCGAAGCGGCGCGCCGGACTCGACGCGCTGAACCAGCTCTTCCGGCGTGATTTCGGGAGGGGCATTTCCGAGGACCATTGAGAATGAGTGTCGCCGCCTGAGCCCCGAAGGTCAAGGCTCGAGACGCCGCTTGTGACGCCACGCGGGACCGGGCAAGATGCGCCCGTGGCGAACCCCAGAACCCCTTCTGCCCGCGGCTCCTGGGCCGACCTCCTGCCGGGGCTCGCCCTATGCGTCCTGGCGGCGCTCCTCGCACGGGCCGTGCACCAAGCCCTGCCGCCCAGCGTCGGGTCCGTCGTCGGCGAGGTCGTCTTCGCGGTCGCGTTGGGGCTCTTCTTCGGAAACGTCGCCAAGCTGCCCCCGCTCTTCACGCCCGGCCTCCGCTTTTCGTTCCAGGCGGTCCTGCGCGCCGCCATCGTGCTCCTGGGCGCGACGTTCTCGGCCCAGCAAGTCGTGGCGATCGGCGGCAGGGCGGTCACGATGATCGTGGTGCTCATGGCGATCGCGCTCCTCGCCGCGCACGCCTTGGGAAGGCTGGCGGGCGTGCCCAGCCGGCTCGCCACGCTGATCGGGGTCGGCACCGCCGTCTGCGGTAATTCCGCGATCGTCGCCGTGGCACCCGTGATCCAGGCGCGCGACGAGGACGTCTCCTTCGCCATCGCCACGAAC
>DATEND010000287.1:0-6788 GCA_035275245.1 Candidatus Eiseniibacteriota bacterium | reverse complement strand
TATTGGGGGTGTACCGTGGCTGGAGTGAACAAAGTCATCTTGGTTGGCAACTTGGGTGCGGATCCGGAGGTTCGAACGACGCCGGGCGGACAGCGCGTCGCCAACCTCCGCCTCGCGACGTCGCGTCAATGGACGGGGCAGGACGGGCAGCGCCAAGAGAAGACCGAGTGGCACTCGATCGTGGTGTGGGGCAAGCAGGCCGACATCGTCGAGCGCTACCTGACGAAGGGGAAGCAGATCTACTTGGAAGGTCGCCTCGAGACCCGCTCCTGGCAGGACAAGGAGGGGCAGACGAAGTACAAGACCGAGGTGATTTGCGACAATTTCCAGATGCTCGGTCGCGCCGGCGAGAGGAACGGCGAGGGCGGCTTCGACGCGCCGCCCCGCGGTGGTTCGGCGCCGGACGAGAACTACCAACCCGCCGGCGGTGGAAGCGGCGCGGGCGGATCGGACGACGACCTGCCGTTCTGATTCGCGGACGATTCGGAAACGAAATGCGGCCCCTTGGAGCGATCCGAGGGGCCGCGACTGTTTTGGATGTAGTTACTGAATGTATCCGAGGGATTTCAGCCGGTCGCGGAGTTCTTGATCCACGGGGGAGGCGATGGGTTGGTCTCCGCCCGGTCGAGGGCCGCCGGTCTCGTACGTCTTGAGCCGCGTGTCACGCGCGACCTTCTTCACGATCGCCGGTGAGAGCGCATCCTCGATGGGGCGGCCGTCCATGTCCTGAGCTGTGGGAAGGCCGAAGAGCGAGAGCACCGTCGGCGTGATGTCGAGCACCGTCGCGCCGGTGATGTTCGAGCCGCGCTTCACCCCGGGCCCCATCAGAAACACCATGCCGTCCAACTTGTGCGCCATGACGCCCCGGCCCCCGCCCATGAACCCGTGATCCGAGCAGACGACGACGTTGGTGGCCGCGTCCGCCTCTTTCAGATACTCGCCGATCAGACGGTCGGTGAAGGCGTAGTAGTTCGGGATCAGATTCTTCAGCCAGTGATACTCCTCGTCCGTCAACGGCGGACTGAACTCGCCCGGCACGTCGAGGTCCCAGTACCGATGCGACGCGGCGTCGACGCCCCGGAAGTAGACCGCGAAGAATTCTGGATGAGACGACTTATAGAGGTGCACTGCGATCCGGTGAAACGTCACGTCGGCCGCGTAGATCCACTTGAGATCGCGAACCAGCTCTTCCTGGCGCGCGGTTGCTTTCGTCGTGTCGAACGCGGGAACGAACTGGAATAGCTCGGCCCACGAGACGCTCTCGGGGGAACGCCGAAGCGCTTTCGCGAGCGAGTCGAGCGATTCCGGATACGTTCGCCGGCTGTCGCGCGCGGGCCAGGAGCCCGTGTCGTACTGAACGTAGTCGCTGATCATGAAGCCGTTCACAGGCTGTGCGGGCCAGGTGGTCCACCATCCGACCACGCCGACCTTCTTTCCGAGCGAGCCCAGGATTTCCCACACCGGACGCGCGCGCCAGAGGTTCGATGTGGTCGGCGATTCCCTTTCGGTTTCGCCCGGTCTCGACTTCGCGTTCTTCTCCCGCTTCGCCATGAAGTCGAGGACCCCGTGCTTGCTCGGAACCTTCCCGGTGGCGATGCTCGCCCAGATGATCGGGCTCTTGGTAAGGGGCTCCAGGGAGCGGAGCTTTCCTGCCGCGCCCTCGTCGCGAAGCCGGGCGAAGTTCGGGACCTTCTTCTGGTCGAGGAGCGCCCCCAACACGTCCCATTCGCCGGCGTCGACGCCGATGAAGAGAACCTTGGGACGCGGCTTTTCGGCGCGGGCACAGGTCCAGATGCCGGCCCCGAGGGCGATGCCGATTGCGAGTGCTGCGGTAGCACGGAGCACGAGGTTGTGGGGGCGGATCACGGAACTCCCTCTAGGTTCAGGCGCGGACGGCTCAGGGTGGGAAACGCTACCATTTGCGGGCGGTCCGTTACTAGCTTCACCCTCCGGAGGGGGATTGGTTCCCGCCAGGCGCCTGCCGCGCCGGTACTTCGGGCGAATCCGGCTTTCAACCGTTGCCGGGGCACCCCTATCCAAAGGACGGATACCGTGACCGGGTGAGGCACACCCCGGAGCACGCCGACCCCCATCCGAGGAGTGTCCCATGACGCGCCCGCTGATTGCCCTTGCCGCTCTGGTTTCCCTGATGACGCTTGCGCCCGCCTCGATGGCGGCCCACGACGACCATGGCAGCGGCTACAGCTACGGGTACGAGAAGGACCACGACAACCTGGGGTGGGCCATCATCTCGGACGACAACTCCAGCATGTCGGACATGGACATCGTGGATTCCTTGGACCGGCTGAAGGACGAGTTCGGCGATGAGTTTCTCTACATCCGCCTCGATGGGCGCCGCTACGTGATTCGCGATCGCGCGCTCATGCGCCGCGCGAAGGAGGCCGCACGACCGCTTCAGAAGGCCGGCCGCGAAGTGGGCGAGGCGGCGCGCGCCGAGGTCGAAGTGGCGCTCGGCGGCGTGAAGGGTGCCGCTCGGGAGCAAGCAAAGCTTGCGGCCTGGATCGCCAAGTTGTCCGCACGCATCGCCCGCCTGGAAGCCCGCGGTGAGTCGACGGAGGACTTGGAGCGCGAGCAAGAGCAACTCACGGAGCGGCTGGAGGAGCTTTCCGAGGATTCAGAGCGCGAGCAGCGGGCCGCGCATCGCCACTCGCGGTCTCACTCCACGAACACGAAGGCCGCGAGCGAGCGCCTCCAGAAGGCGGTTCGACACCTCAACGAGGAGATGCGCGACATCCTCCGCGACGCGAAGTCGCGCCGCTTGGCCGAGCGCGTGGACTAGGCTGGATCGACCGGAGTCGAGCGGCCGTCGTCTGCGCCAAAGCGCTCAAGCGCTTGACTTTCGACGGTCGCTCGACTAGCTTCTAGCGGCTCAAGTCCTACCCGCGCCGCTAGCTCAATTGGCAGAGCAACTGACTCTTAATCAGTAGGTTCTAGGTTCGATTCCTAGGCGGCGCACCAATTTCAAGGCCACCCTCTCGACGCCTAGCGTTGCCCGACGCTCGCCGCCGGTAGCGCTTCCAGCGCGCGGATGAAATCCGGCGATCCCGAAACCCAAAGAAGCGCCACCGGTGGGCTGGTGGCGCGCGGACCGGGGTGCTAACTTCTGCCGCATGTCCACCGTGCCGGTCCTCATCGGCATCGCGCTCGCGCCGGTCATCGTCGTGCTGGGACGGCTGTCGGGCCTCGACCGCGACCGTGCAATGTACCCAATCGCGCTCATCGTGATCGCGGCGTACTACGTCCTGTTCGCGACCATGGGCGGAGCAGAGTCACTGCCGGCCGAATTGATTGCGGCGACGATCTTCACCATCATCGCGATCATCGGGTTCCGCACCAGCCTGTGGTGGGTCGCGGCCGGAATTGCCGGTCACGGCATATTCGACTGGGTCGTGCACCCCCACCTGATCGCGAACTCGGGCATGCCGGTGTTTTGGCCGGCGTTCTGCGGGTCGATCGACGTCGCGCTCGGCGTGCTCATCGCCATCCTGCTGCTCCGCCGCGCGATCCCTGCACGCGGCTGAGCGCCGTGCTACGGCTCGACGGGCGGCTCATTCCAGATATCTATGCTGCAGCGCCACTCCCCGTCGCCTTCCTTTCGCCATATGGTCACGGCGCGCCCGGTCATCGTGATCCGCGCCCCATCGGGACCATCCATCGTCACTCGGTTCTCGCCACACAGGTACGCGACGTTTCCGTCTGGGGAAAGAGTCGCATCGGATGATTTCCAGCTGATGCTGAATCCCGGGATCTGAAGGCTCGCTCGGACATATTCGCGAAGCGCGGCCTTTCCGACGACCGAAGGTTGGCCAGGCGGCATGACAATGGCGTCATCGGTCCAGAATGAGAGGATTCCTTCGACGTCGCGGCCTTTGGAAGCGAGTTCCGACCACTCGACATCACGCTCCAAGACTTTCCTTTTCTCCAATTCCAGATTCATTTGCCTCTCCGCCTCGCTCGCTGAAGGTGACGAGCTCGTCACTACGGTGCCTGCTTCGTGATCTGGGAATCAGCGTGTCGGTGCACGATTCGCCAGCCCTCCGGCTCTCGCCGCATGATCATTGTGGCGCGCAGTTCAAGCAACGACGCTTTGGAACGCCCGGGAGTCTTGAAGCGTATCTTCTCGCGTTGAACTACGTAACCGAAGTCTCCGCTCGCATGGGTGCTGAGCACTTCATGAGAACGGGAACCTTCCAGGAACTGTGCACTGGCCCAGTCCAGCCGCGGCCCAACCTTATCCCACCCTTGTTCCCCACTGCCAAAGCCTCCGAAGATCGTCACGTCGGGACCGTGAGACCACAGCGCCTTGAATGGCGCAGGACGTCCTTGGACAAACTCGATCTGGGCTTCATTTATCTTCTTCAGGAAAGCCTGGAATTCCGAGTCATGCGATTCGGGAGCCAGATTCCCCGTTGTGGCCGACTCGGCTCCCGCAACGAGGGTGATAACCCCTACAGCGATGAGGCCCAACCACCTAGTTCGCATTGCGCCTCCCCTTAGCAATACCGCGGATCCCGTTCCATGACGTTCGGAAAGACGAGAGCCAGACTTCGAGGGCGACTGCAGTGTAGGGATTCACTCGGTCAACGGTCGAAAATTCCTGGATTGACAATAAAGTTTGTCAGTGGTCCAATCTTCCCATGTTCGACCTCGAAGTGATCGACGACCCGGCCGCCGCCGTCGTCGCGCTCGACCCCGTGCGGGCTCGGCTGCTGGCCGAGCTCGTCGAGCCAGGATCGGCCGCATCGCTCGCGCCACGGATGGGCCTCGCGCGTCAGAAGGTGAATTATCATCTGCGCTCGCTCGAGGCGCACGGGCTCGTCCGCCCGGTCGAGGAACGACGGTGGGGAGGACTCGTCGAGCGCCGAATGGTCGCCACCGCCGCGTCGTTCGTCGTCTCACCGGCGGCGCTCGGTGAGGCCGCGAACGACCCCGCCCGCGCATCGGACCCGCTGTCCGCGCGCTACCTGATCGCGCTCGCGGCTCGGGTGGTGCGCGAGGTCGCCGATCTGGTGCGCCGTTCGACGGAGCAGGCGAAGCATTTGGCGACGCTCTCGATCGACGCCGAAGTCAGGTTCCGCTCTCCAGCGGAGCGTGCCGCATTTACCAGTGAGCTCACCAACGCCATTACGAAACTCGTCGCCCGCTACCACGATGCGTCGGCCCCCGGCGGCCGCGCGCATCGACTGGTGGTCGTGGCCCACCCTATGCCCGGCAAGGCCCGCAGGAAGGAGCCGTCATGCCCGTGAAGAAGGATGCATCCGGACGCCGTTCCATCCAAGTCGAGACCGAAGTCCCCGGAACGCCGGAAGAAGTTTGGCAGGCGATCGCGACCGGACCGGGGATATCCGCGTGGTTCGTCCCCGCCAAGCTCGAGGAGCGCGAAGGCGGCGCCATCGTCATGGACTTCGGTCCGGGCATGGAATCGAAGAGCACCATCACGGCCTGGGATCCACCTCGCCGATTCGCCGCCGAAAACAAGGACGGCATGGGCCCCGGCTCACCGACGATGGCGACCGAGTGGACCGTCGAGGCAAAGTCGGGAGGCACGTGTCGCGTTCGCGTCGTGCACAGTTGGTTCGCGAGCACCGACGATTGGGACAACGAGTTCGAGGGCGTCGAGAAGGGCTGGCCCGCGTTCTTCCGCATCCTCAAGATTTACCTCGCTCACTTCCGCGGGCAGGCCAGCGACGTCATCCCCCTCATGGCCATCAGCTCGGAGGGCAAGTCCGTGGCCTGGGACAAACTCCTCGGCTCGCTCGGCCTGGCGCGGCTCGCCGAAGGACAGCGTGTGGAGTCGGCGCAGGGGGCGCCGCGTCTTGCGGGGATCGTCGAACGGGTCGTCGACAAAGATCACGAGGAACTCTTCATTCGCCTCGAGGAACCGACCTCGGGCGTCGTGCATCTCTTCCCGATCCCGATGGGCGGCCAGGTCTGCTTGTCGGTTCGTCTCTATCTTTACGGCGCGCAGGCCCGAGCCGTGGCCGCGCGCGAGACGCCCGTATGGCAGGCGTGGATCAACGGACTCTTTCCGCAGGCGGATGCGACGACCGAGAGCGAGGCGACCAAGGGCTGAGGGGACTTCGAGTCGGCGCTCATCCGCGACGCCGATTCGCCCGTTTCGCGACGCGGGCACGCGCGACATGGGAGCGTCCAGCGCGCGTGACTTTTCGCTTCCAATCCCACCGGCCTTCGCGTTAAGTCGTGGCCTGGTTCGCTTGGTGTCGGCGTTGGTGTGCCTCCATGACTCGGGAGGACGATCTCTCCTGACGTGAGCACTCTCGTGTTGGTCACATCGCCCGTCGCGACCACCGCGGCCGCCTCAACCCCCATCGATAGCGGCTCGACCGCATGGATGCTTACTTCCTCGGCACTCGTGCTGCTGATGGTGCCGGGGCTGGCGCTGTTCTACGGTGGCATGGTGCGGCGCAAGAATGTCCTCACGACCATGCTGCACTCCTTTGTCGCAATGGCGCTGATCGGCGTGCAGTGGGTCCTGGTGGGATATTCCCTCGCATTCGGCCAATCCCACGGCGGCTTGATCGGTTGGTCGTGGGATGCCGTCGCGCTCCATGGCGTGTTGCCGAATCGCCTCTTCTCCGATAAGGCGATCCCGGAGCTGGCGTTCGTGATGTTTCAGGGCAAGTTCGCGATCATCACGCCGGCCCTGATCAGCGGCGCGATCGCCGAGCGCCTCAAGTTCTCCACCTACCTCGTGTTTATTCTGGTGTGGGCGACGTTGGTCTACTGTCCGCTGGCTCACTGGGTGT
>DATEND010000286.1:0-2882 GCA_035275245.1 Candidatus Eiseniibacteriota bacterium | reverse complement strand
GTAAGATTCGTCGATGAATCCGGAGGGGACATCGGCGCCCGGCGCCACGATCCGCCGTGGCGCCCAACTCGAAGTGGAAGTGGAGGATCTGGCATTCGGCGGCCGGGCGATCGCGCGCGTGGACGGCCTCGTGATCTTCGTCGAGGGCGCCCTCCCCGGGGACCGCGTCCTGGCAACCGTCTATCGGCGGAAGCGCCAGTACGCCGAGGCACGCGCGGAGCGGATCCTTCGCCCCGCGACCACGCGCCGGGAGCCGCGTTGCTCCCACGTCGCCATCTGCGGCGGATGCCGCACGCAGGATCTCGACTACGCGGAGCAGCTTCGCCACAAGGAGCGGCAGGTGGAGGAATGCCTCGTCCACCTGGGACGCATTCGCGCGGCCGCGCGGCAGATCATTCCGGCGCCGTCCACGTTTCACTATCGAAACAAGATGGAGTACTCCTTCGGCCGCGACCCGGACGGCCGGCTCACGCTGGGGCTCCACCGCCGCGGATTCTTCGACCGCTCGTTCGACCTCGAGCGCTGTCACATCGCCACGCCGATCTCGAGCGAGATCGTGACCGTGACCCGCGACTGGGCGCGGCGTGAGTCGCTTCCGCCCTACGACACGAGGCGGAACTCGGGGCTTCTCCGATACCTCGTCGTGCGGGAAGGAATCCGGACGGGCCAGGTGATGGTCAACCTGGTCGCCACGGAAGCCTTGCCGGTCTTCGCGGAGCTGGCCGAGGAGTTGCGCGGCCGCTTTCCCGCGATCGCTAGCATCGTGCTCAACCTGACGCGAAGGAAGGCGCAGGTCGCGACGGGCGAGGAGGAACGGGTGCTCTTCGGGGGCCCAACGATCCAGGAGCGCCTGGGAGGGCTCACCTTCGAGATCTCCTCCGGATCTTTCTTCCAGACCAATACCGAACAGGGGGAGCGGCTCCTGGAAACGGCGCTCGAGGGCCTCGCCCTGACGGGCCGGGAGCGGGTGCTCGACGTCTATTCCGGGACGGGCACCTTCACCCTTCCCATCGCGGGACGCGCCCTCGAGGCCATCGGGGTCGAATCCAGCGAGGCCGCGGTGCGGGACGCCAATCGGAACGCCGCCCGGAACGGAATTCGAAACGTGCGGTTCTACAACGAGGACGCCATGGAATCGCTCCGCGACCGGTTCGGGCTTGGGACGCGGCGGCCCGGCGTCCCCTACGAGAGGCCCGAGATCGACGCCGTCCTGGTCGATCCACCCCGCGCCGGGCTCCATCCCGGCGTCGTCAACCGATTGATTCATCTCGGCGCCCCGCGCCTGGTATACGTTTCCTGCAATCCGAGCACGTTGGGGCGCGATCTGGCGCTCCTCTGCGAGGCACGCTACCGGCTCGATTGGGTACGGCCGGTGGACATGTTTCCGCACACGCCGCACATCGAGTGCGTCGCGGCGCTCACGCTGGCCGACCAGACGCGAGAGGGAAGCCCAGATGCCCGATAGCGACACGATTCGCCGCCGCCTGCGACACAGCGCCGCACCGTTCGCGGGCCTTCTTTCCGCCGCGGTACTGATCTCGACCCTCCCGATGCCGTCCGCCGAAGCCGACGCGGCGACGTCCAAGGGGAAAAGGAAAACCTCCATGACCCAAGCTAGCGCGACCAAAGAGGCTCCCGCTCCTGTCTTCGAGACGACCCTCGAGAACGGGCTCGACGTGCTGATCCAGGAAGTCCACACCGCGCCCGTGGTGTCGTTCATGGTTTGGTACAAGGTCGGCTCCCGGAATGAAACCGCGGGAGTGACCGGCATCTCGCACCTGCTCGAGCACATGATGTTCAAGGGGACCCCGACGTACGGAAAGGGCGAGATCTCGCGCCTCCTGCAAAAGGAGGGAGCCTCGTTCAATGCCGGCACCTCGCTCGACTACACGAGCTACTTCGAGGTGCTCGCGAGCGACCGGCTGGAGCTGGCCATGAAGATCGAGGCCGATCGGATGGTGAACGCGATCATCCCCGAGGAGGAGCATCGCCTCGAGATGACGGTCGTCCGCTCCGAACTCGAGCGAAACGAGGACAACCCGCACCGGGCGCTCTATCTCGAGACGTTCGCGCAGGCGTTCAAGGCGCACCCGTACCACTGGCCCACGATCGGGTGGCGCACGGATGTGGAGCAGATTCGGACGGAGCAGATCCGGAACTACTACAAGACGCATTACGTGCCGAACAACGCGACCGTGGTCGTGGTCGGGGACGTCGCGCGCGAGAAGGCGCTGGCGATGGTGAAGCAGTACTTCGGACCGATCCCGCGGGGCCCGGAACCGCCGCCGGTAACCACCGTCGAGCCGCCGCAGACGGGCGAGCGCCGGTTCAAGATTCGAAAGCCGGGCGACACGCGCTACCTCATGGCGTCCTATCGGAACGCCGCGATCACCGATCCGGACACGTATGCGCTCGACGTGCTCGGCATGATCCTCGGCCACGGGAAGACGTCCCGCCTCTACCAGGCCCTCGTCGAGGGAAAGCTCGCCACCGACGTCGATGCCACGAACGAGACCGGTCGCGATCCGTTTCTCTTCGTCGCGCGCGCCACGATCGCGCCCGAAGTGTCCCTCGATCGCGTGGAGCAGGCCCTCTACAAGGAAGTGGAACGGCTTCAGCGCGAGCCCGTTTCGGCCCAGGAGCTGGCGCGGGCGAAGAAGCAGGTCGAGGCGTCGTTCATCTACGCGAAGGACTCCATCCGAAGCCTGGCGCAACAGCTCGGCTACTTCAACACGATCACGTCGTACAAGTACCTCGACACCTACGTAGAGCGGATTCGCGCGATCACCGCGGCGGACGTGCAGCGCGTGGCCGCGAAATACCTGATCGAGGACGCGCGAACCGTCGGTTGGTACGACCCGGTTCCGGCCGCGGGCACGGTC
>DATEND010000285.1:0-2732 GCA_035275245.1 Candidatus Eiseniibacteriota bacterium | reverse complement strand
CCTTTGGCGCACGAGCGCGAAGTCGTCGTTATAGACCACGAGCTCCGGGGCGCCGGAGAGTCGCATCGTCGAGGCGGCGGACGCGGGCGTCGGCGCGACCGCGACGACGAGCGCGGCCCAAATCGCCAGCGCGAGCGCTGGAGCGGCGGGACGGGCGGGCATTGAGCCTCCGGGATCTGGATCGTGCTATCTGGAACGTCTTCGGTGATGGTGTCGGTGCCGCACGTTACGTCCGTGCGTCGCTCGCGGTCAAGCGGGGCTTCGCCCGCGATTCTCTAGCACCGGCGCGGAAATTTCGATTTGACACCCCCCAACCTCGGGTCTACCGTCCGACGTCGAATGGAGCACCGGCACACGCTGCATGATGGGAGGTGAGTGCAACAGATGCGCAAGCGAGGCACCGTGAAGTGGTTCAATGAAGCGAAGGGATTCGGATTCATCCAGCAGGCCGGCGGCGAGGACGTGTTCGTCCACTATTCCGCCATCCAAGGCGAGGGGTTCAAGACCCTGGCCGAGGGACAGGCGGTCGAGTTCGAGATCGTCGAGGGCCCGAAGGGCAAGCAGGCCGCGAACGTGATGGCCGTCTAGGATCGTCCGAAATCGAGCCCTTGCCGCCCCGGCGCCGCTTCCGGCCGGGGCGGTTCGTTTTGCCCGCCATCGAGTTGCGCCGGTAGACCTGCGCTCGACCGCATCGCGCAGGGTCCACACTGGCGACCGGGTGCCGGCGGGTATATAGTTCGCCGCTCTATATGCCAGACCATCCCGAGGACGATCCGGCGCCGAATCCGATCCCCGAGCCGCCACCGGAACCGCCCGTGCCCGACTTCGTAGAGCCGGCCTACATCCGGGCTGCGAAGCGTTTCTTCGAGATCGTCATCGGGCCCGCGCGAGCCATCACCGACCCCGCGCTCTTCCACAAGATCTCGCTCGCCGCGTTCCTCGCGTGGGTGGGCTTGGGCGCGGACGGGCTCTCGTCCTCCGCATACGGACCCGAGGCCGCTTTCCTCGCCCTTCATGGGAACACGTTCCTCGCGATCCCGCTCGCGATCCTGGTCGCCGTGACCGTCATGGTGATCGCGATCTCCTACACTCGGATCATCGAACGGTTTCCGGCGGGCGGTGGTGGGTACGTCGTAGCCACGAAGCTCCTCGGCCCGCCGGCGGGCCTCGTTTCGGGCAGTGCGCTTCTCGTCGACTACGTGCTGACGGTGGCCATCTCGCTTGCTGCGTGCAGCGAGGCACTCTTCAGTCTGCTCCCGCCACAGTGGCAATACGTCAGGCTGCCCTTCACGTTCGCGCTCCTTTCCATCCTGACCCTTCTGAATCTCCGCGGCGTTCGGGAGTCGGTCGCGGTCATCTCGCCGATCTTTCTGGTGTTCGTGATCAGCCACGTCGCAGCGCTCGCGATGGGCATCGTGAGCAACGCGCACCATGTCCCGACGGAAGTACACCACCTGCGCGAGCAGTCGAGGCTCGCGGTGGAACAGACCGGGTGGATGGGACTGCTCATGGTTCTCTTCCGCGCCTTCACGCTGGGCGGCGGCACGTTCACCGGAATCGAAGCCGTGTCCAACGGCGTCCCGATGTTGCGCGAGCCGAAGGTGGAGACCGCGAAGACCACGATGCGGTACATGGCGGTCTCGCTCGCGCTGATCGCGTCGGGGATCCTCTTCTGCTACCTCCTCTACCAGGTGAATCCGGTCCCTGGGAAAACGCTGAACACGGTTCTCTGGCAAGCGATCGTCGGGCAATACCTGCCGCCCGGAAGCCGGGCCGGCGAGATCATCGTCGCCATCATCGTCGTGTCGGCCGGCGCGCTCCTCTTCGTCGCGGCGCAGACGGGATTCCTGGGGGGGCCCCGGGTTCTCGTCTACATGGCATTCGACCGCTGGGTGCCCTCGCGCTTCTCCAGCCTCTCGGAGCGGTTGGTCACGTCCAACGGCGTGCTGTTCATCGCGATTTCCGCCGGGCTGGTCTTGATCCTGACGCAGGGGGCGGTCCACATCCTCGTCATTCTCTATTCGATCAACGTCTTCCTAACGTTCTCGCTCGCGCAGCTCGCGATGTGCCGCGACGCGCTCCTTTTGCGAAGAGAGGGGAAGCGGTGGAAGAACCCGCTCTTCGTGAGCATGCTCGGGTTCGGCGTTACGGGCTCGCTCCTGATCGGAACGGTCGCGTTCAAGTTCATGGAGGGTGGCTGGGCGACCCTGTTGACGACGGGCCTGATCTGCATGGTTTGTGTGGCGATCCGCCAGCACTACGTCCGCACGAGCGGCAGCCTGAGCCGTCTGGACGAGCAGCTGACGACGGTGCCGCTCCCGGCGGGCGAGCCGACGCAGGCGCCGCTCAAGCGCACCGCGCAAACGGCGATCCTGACCGTGACCAGCTTCGGCGGGCTCGGGATTCACTCGCTCCTGAACCTGTTCCGAATCTTCCCGAACCAGTTCAAACAGGTCGTTTTCGTTTCCGTCGGCGCCATCGACTCCGGTCGATTCAAAGGGAAGGACGAGCTGGACGCGCTCCGGAACAGCACCGAGCAAGAGCTCCAAAAGTACGTCCAGTTCGCGCGGAAGCTCGGTCTTCCCGCGGAATACCGCTGCGCGATGGGGACCGATATCGTGGACGAGCTCGAGAACCTTTGTCTCGAGATCAGCAGGGACTACCCGCGCGCCGTGACGTTCGGCGGGCAGCTCGTCTTCCAGAAGGAAGGCACGATCTTGCGCTGGCTCCAC
>DATEND010000284.1:0-3668 GCA_035275245.1 Candidatus Eiseniibacteriota bacterium | reverse complement strand
ACCGCGAGCGCCGCGGCGATTCCAAAGAGATAGAGCCCGAGGAGCGTCAGCCCCCGCAGGCCGATGAAGCCGAGCCAGTGCCGGTCAGGGATGAAGGCGCCGATCAGGAGGGCGTAGACCGGAAGCCGCGCGCTGCAGGACATGAAGGGCGCGATCAGGATCGTGGTCAGGCGGTCGTTTCGATTCTCGATCGTGCGCGTGGCCATGATGCCCGGGATCGCGCAGGCGAACGAGGAGAGGAGCGGGAGGAAGGCGCGCCCGGGAAGTCCGACCGCACCCATCACGCGATCCATGATGAACGCCGCCCGCGCCATGTAGCCGGAGTCCTCGAGCAGCGCGAGGAAGAAGAAGAGGATCACGAGCTGCGGCAGGAACGCCGCTACGGTCCCGGCGCCGGCGATTACTCCGTCCGCCAGGAGCGATTGGAGCGGTCCGGGCGGAAGCGCCGCGCGGACGCCGCCCGCGAGCGCCGTGAATCCGGCGTCGATGACGTCCATGGCCGGCGTCGCCCAGGCGTAGATGCTCTGGAATACCGTCGCCATGAGAAGGAGGAAGATCGCGGGCCCGAGCACGCGATGCGTCAGGACGTGATCGATCCGAATCCGAAGCGGGTCGGGTTTCGGGCGCCGGCGCACCACCTCGCGCACGATCGCCTCGACGTCCTGGTAGCCGCGCGCCGGATCGTTCAGGTCCGCGAGGAGCTTCGGGAGCGGAAGTGCGGCCGTGTCCGTAGTGCTCGCGGCGTCGTTTCCGTTCGCGTTTCCGTTTGCGTGGCCGTTTCCGTTGCCGTTCGCGTGGCCGTTTCCGCGAGGGGCGTCCATCGCCTCGCGGAGGCGATCCACGCCGCGGCCGGTCTTCGCCGATACCGCGAGGACGGGAACGCCGAGCTTCCGCGTCAGCGCGGGAACGTCGATCACGATCCCCTCCGCCTCGGCGGCGTCGATCAGGTTCAGGACCAGGATCGCAGGTCGTCCCGTCGAGAGAATCTGGAGGGCCAGATAGAGCTGCCTCTCGAGATTTGTCGCGTCGACGACCGCCACCACGAGATCGGCGCCGTCCGTGGACTCACGCCGCCCCTCCAGCACGTCGCGGACGATCTGCTCGTCCGGCGAGCGGGGCGCCATGCTGTAGGTTCCCGGGAGGTCGAGCAGCTCGATCCGCTTTCCGGACGGAAGGACGCAACTGCCGACCGTCTTTTCGACCGTGACGCCGGGGTAGTTCGCGACTTTCTGGCGGAGGCCGGTCAGGCGGTTGAAGAGGGAAGATTTCCCGGAGTTGGGGCTGCCGACAAGGGCGACCCGCTCAGAGGCTTGCGACATGAATGCGGGCGGCCTCGGATCGGCGAATAGAGAAGTGGGAGCCGCGCACGATCAGCTCGATCGGATCGCCGAACGGCGCGCGGCGGACAAGGGAGATCTCGGTGCCGGGAGTCATGCCGAGGTCCATGAGCCTGCGGGCGAAGTGTTCGTCCCCGTCGATTCGCAGCACCTGGGCGCGCGCGCCCGACGCGACGGACGCGAGTGTTTGGGTCGACTCGGCAGCCGGGGGGCTGCCGGCGATCGCGGTCGCCGTGGTGTCGCTCACGAGCGTGCTCCCGGTGCCGCGGCGCTGCCGCCGGCCACGTCCTCCAACTCGGCAAACGCCTCCTTCAGGCACCGGCCCTTGCAGACGGGGCACTCGGCGCCCGCGACGCCGCCGGCGCACTGCCGCTGGTATTCGCGAAATGCTTCCCGAAACCGCTCCGCGGCCGGATGCGCGGAGCGGAGCATCGCGGTGAGGCGAAGGAACTGCGTCATCGAAGCCGGGCTGACGAGGTGTTCGATCATGCACGCGTCCTCGGCCGCGGCATCAGGCGGGAGGCCGAGGATGTCGGTGAAGAACTGCGTCAGGACGTCGCGACTCGCTTCGGTGCGCGTGGCGAGCCGGCGCCCCTCTTCGGTCAACTCGACCCCGCCGTACCGCTCGTGGCGCACCAGGCCCCTCGTTCGAAGCGAGCGAATCATCGACGTGACGCCCGCCTTGCTCACCCCGAGGCGGTCGGCGATGTCGCTCACGGTCGCGTCTCCGCGCTCGCGCGTCAGCGAGGCCACCGCTTGAAGGTAGTGGGCCATCGAGTGCGTCAGTTCCTTCTCGTGGAACCGCTTCCAGGTTTCCATGCACGCTCCGAATTCGTGGGCCGATTTTGAGTTAAGCAGGCTTAACTCTGCGGTGGTCACGCGGACTCTGTCAATGGTACATTCGGGGGCCGGTGCGAGACTCGTAACATCCCGCGTATCTGTAACTTGCACATGATGCGAATCCGTCTATAAGTAATGGCTCTTCGAGGCTGGTCGCTTGAATTGAGACTCTGTCGCAGAGGTGAACTTTGACCGGACCGTCGCCGAGCGAGTCGGAACCGCGATACCTGGACCGGGCGCTGACCTGGCTCGGGTTCAACGGCCGCGTGCTCGAAGAGGCCGCGGACCCGTCGAACCCCATCCTCGAGCGGCTTCGCTTTCTCGGAATTTTCGCGTCGAACCTCGACGAGTTCTTCATGATCCGCGTCGCGGGGGTGCGCGAGCTCGTGATCGGCAACGTGGCGCACCGGACCACGGGCGGCCTCACGCCTCAAGATTTGATGGAGCGGATCGCGCTCCGCGCCCGCGAGCTCGTCGGGCAGGCGTACACCTTGTGGGAACGCGAGCTCAATCCAGCGCTGCGCGAAGCGGGTGTCCATGTCCTCCGCGCGAGCGAGCTCGAGTCGAAGGAGCGCGCCTTCCTGGACCGGCTCTTCGCGCGCGAGATCCATCCCATCCTGACGCCGGCCGCGATCGATCCCGCGCTCCCGTTCCCGCGCGTCGTGAACCTGGCGCTCCACCTGGCCGTGCGACTCAAGCGCGAGGGCGACGGCGAGCCCAGTACGGAGGAGCGCTTCGCGATCGTCCAGCTCCCCCGGCTCAGCCCGCGTTGGATCCAGGTGGGCGGCACGACGGGCGGCGCGCGCTTCGTGCTCCTCGAGGACGCGGCACGCGAGCACTTGGGCCAGCTCTTCGCTGGGTATACGGTGCAGGAGGCGGTCGCGTTCCGGGTGACGCGCGATGCCGACTTCGCCACCGACGATCAAGAGGCCGAGGATCTCGTCGACGCGGTGAAGCAGGTGCTCCGGCAGCGAATGCAGGGCGATCCCGTGCGGCTCGAGATCGAGGATCGGGCGAGCGAGGAGCTGACGACGCGGCTTCGCCAATCGTTGGAGCTCGAGCCGCACGAGGTCTATCGGGCGCCCGGCCCGGTCGATCTCAAGTTCCTCCTCGACTTCGCGCGGCTGTCGTCGCTCCCGGCCCCCCGGGCCACGCCGTGGCCGCCGCAAGGGACGCCCGACATTCCGCCGGGCGAAGCCCTTTGGGACGAACTTCAAGAGCGCGACTTCCTGCTCTTCCACCCCTACGAATCGTTCGAGCCCGTGCTCCGGCTTCTACGGCTCGCGTCGGAAGATCCGTCCGTGCTGGCGATCAAGCAAGTGCTCTATCGCACGTCCTCCACGTCGGAGATCATCCGATCGCTGGAACGAGCCGCGCAAAACGGGAAACAGGTCACCGTCCTGATCGAGCTCCAGGCCCGGTTCGACGAGGAACGGAACGTGAACTGGGCACGCCGCCTGGAGGACGCCGGCGCGCAGGTGCTCTACGGCC
>DATEND010000283.1:0-16245 GCA_035275245.1 Candidatus Eiseniibacteriota bacterium | reverse complement strand
CTCCAAGCCGTTGGCGGCAGGCGGGCGCCTTGGTTCGCCGAACCCCGGCCCCTCGGAACCGGGCATGGCGATGAAGCTCCTCCTGCTCCATGGCGACCGCGAAATCGCTGCCGAGATCGAGCCGGCCGAGCGCGGCTACGCGGTGACGATCGACGGACGCCGCGTCCTCGCCGAGGGCAGCGTGGGTTCCGCGATGCGACTCCTCCTCGACGGCCGCCCGGTGGACGCGACGGCCCGGCGCGAGGGCCTGGACGTGGTGGTCGACTTGCGCGGCCGCGCCTACCGCTTTCGCGCGCGGGACGCGCGGGCTCCCAAGCTCGCGCGCCGGGGTGGCGGATCGGACCTCGCGCGCGGGGAGCTTCACGCGCCGATGCCGGGCCTCGTCGTCGACATTCTCGTTCAGGTGGGCGAGACCGTTGCCGCGGGCTCCCCGCTGATCGTCGTCGAGGCCATGAAGATGCAGAACGCGCTCGTGGCGCCCGTCGGCGGAAAGGTCGCCGCGATCGCCGTGAAGCCGGGCCTCGCCGTCGAGACGGGCCAGCTCCTGATCACCGTCGCCGCGGACGCGGCCTAGCGGATGGCCCGCTCCGATCTCGTCCGGCCCGTCGCGACAGGGCTCGGCCTCCCGGGGGCGCCGCCCTACCTGCGCGGCATCCACCGGGACATGTACCGCGCCCGTCTTTGGACCATGCGGCAGTACGCGGGATTCGGCGACGCGGATGCGTCGAACGCGCGCTATCGATCCCTCCTCTCCCTCGGCCAGACGGGCCTCTCCGTGGCGTTCGACCTCCCCACTCAAATGGGATACGACTCCGACCACGCGCGCGCCCTGGGCGAGGTGGGCCGCGTCGGCGTCGCCATCTCGACCATCGATGACATGGAGCGGCTCCTGACGGGAATCCCGCTCGAGCGCGTGAGCCTCTCCATGACGATCAACTCCACCGCGATGATTCTCCTGTCCCTGGTCGTGGCGGTGGCCGACCGGCGCGGCGTCCCGCGCGAACGGCTGACCGGGACGGTCCAGAACGACGTGCTCAAGGAGTACATCTCGCGGGGCACGTACATCTACCCGCCGGCGGCGTCGCTCAAGATCGCGACGGACCTCTTCGAGTTCTGCGCGGACGAGGTGCCCCAGTGGAACACCATTTCGATCAGCGGCTACCACATCCGCGAGGCCGGCTCTACGGCGGTGCAGGAGGTGGCGTACACGCTGGCGAACGGGCTCGCGTACGTGCAGGCCGCGGTCGATCGGGGACTGACGATCGACCGATTCGCGCCGCGGCTCTCCTTCTTCTTCAACGCGCACAACGATTTTCTCGAGGAGATCGCGAAGTTTCGCGCGGCCCGGCGGCTCTGGGCTCGCTTGTTGGAAGAGCGCTTTCATCCGGCCGATCCGAACTCGCTGAAGCTCCGCTTCCACGCGCAAACGGCCGGATCCACGCTGACGGCGCAGCAGCCACACAACAACATCGCGCGCGTCGCGCTCCAGGCGATGGCGGCCGTGTTGGGCGGATGCCAATCGCTCCACACGAACTCGTTCGACGAGGCGATCTCGCTCCCGAGCGCCGAAGCGGCCGAGACCGCGCTGCGGACGCAGCAGATCGTCGCCTACGAGTCCGGCGTGCCCTCCACGGTCGACCCGGTGGGCGGCGCCGAGGCGATCGAGAGCTTGACCGATCGGATCGAGCGGGAAGCCAGAATCGAGATCGAGGCGATCGACGCGATCGGGGGCGCCGTCCGCGCGATCGAGCAGGGCTACCAGTCGCGGCGCATCGAAGCCAGCGCGTACGAATACCAGATGGAGATCGAGCGCGAGAAGAGGATCATCGTGGGCGTGAACCGATTCGGGGATCCCGAGGACATGGGCCGTCCAACGTTTCTCCTCGACCCGGCGCTCGAGGCCGCGCAGGCGGCGCGCGTCCGCGCCTTCCGGGAGGCGCGCGATGCAGCGCTCGCCGAGGCCGCGGTCCGCCGCGTCGAGGAGACGGCGCGCCGTGACGGGAACCTGGCGCCGGCGGTCGTCGACGCGGTGAAGGCGAACGCGACCCTGGGCGAGATCTCCGACGCCCTGCGGCGCGTCTATCACACGTACGACGCCGGCGCATGAGCCCCTGGCAGGCCGCGATCCTCGGCGTGGTGGAAGGGGTCACCGAATTCCTGCCGGTCTCCTCGACCGGCCATCTGATCCTAGCGGGGCACGCGATGGGCCTGACCGGAGACGCGATGAACGCGTTCGAGATCGTGATCCAGGCGGGCGCGCTGCTCGCGGTCGTCTGGCTCTACCGTGGGCGGGTCGGCGACCTCTTCGCGGGCGCGGTGCGGTCGCATCGTCGCGGCCGGGCCCTTCTCGTGAACCTCGTGGTGGCCTTCCTGCCGGCCGCGATCCTCGGCCTCCTGACCCACAGGTGGATCAAGGCGCACCTCTTCGGGCCGCGCCCCGTCGCCGTGGCGCTGATCCTGGGCGGGATCGCGATTCTCCTCTACGCGCGCTCTCGCCGGGCCAAGGCGCCCGCCGCGATCGAAACCATCGACGACATCCCGATCCGGGTCGCCCTTCTGATCGGGCTCGCGCAGTGCCTTTCCCTCTGGCCGGGAACGTCTCGCGCCATGACCACCATGCTCGCGGCGCTCTGCCTCGGGGCGAGCCCCGTCGCTGCCGCGGAGTTTTCCTTCCTCCTCGCCCTGCCGACGCTCGGGATGGCGACGGCCTTCGATCTCGTGCAGCATTACTCGGAGCTGACTTCTCCCGAGCTGGGGGGTCCGTGGCCGCTCGTCATCGGGCTCGCCGTGTCGGCGGTGGTCGCAGGGCTCGCGATCAAGACCTTCCTTGCCTACGTGACGAGCCGTGGGCTCGCCCCGTTCGGGTGGTACCGAATCGCGGTGGGCATCGCCGTGATCGTGCTCCTGTGGGGCCGTCCCGGGGTCACGCCGTGACCGCCCCGGGAATCACCGGTCTCGCGCACGTCGGAATCGCGGTTCGCGCGCTCGAGCCGGCGATCGAGCGATGGAACAAAGCGCTCGGCTTCGCGTTGATCGGAGAGGAGACGCTCGAGTCGATGGGGCTTCGGATCGCCTTTCTCCGCGCCGGCGACCTGGTGATCGAATTGCTGGAGCCCACTCGGCCCGATTCGGCGGTCGCGCGATTCCTCGAGAAGCGGGGCGAAGGGATCCACCACCTGTCGTTTCTGGTCCCCGACATCGAGGCGGCGCTCGCCCAAGCCGCGGCCGCTGGGCTCGAATTGATCGACCGCACGCCGCGCGACGGCAGCCACGGAACCAAGATCGCCTTCCTCCATCCCCGCGCGATGGGGGGGGTCCTGGTGGAATTCTGTGAACGGAGGGAACGCCCATGAAGAAGCCGACGCGCAACGCCCGCCTCGTTTCGCTCTGCCTGCTCGCGCTCGGGGTAGCACTCGTTTTGGTCCCGTTCTACGCGCACGCGAACAACCCGAAGCTCTCGGCGCACTACGCCTACCTGGTCGGCGACGACATCGCGCAGAGGATGGGAGGCGTGTTCCGCGTGACCGCCGGGCTCACCCCCGGGACGATCGTGAGCTACGACCGGAAGGCGCGGGCCGTCACGGTCGAGATCATCGGAGCGAGCGAGGAGGTCGAGGGCGCGAAGCGAGAGATCGAGGCCTTGGTCACGGTGGTCCGCGATCGGATCGTCGGCTACGCGAAGGAACGACACGGCGTCTCACTCGCAGATCGAGACGTCACGTTCATTTACCTGAACGACGGCGGGGAGGCGACGCCGTACGAGCTGGTCCGTCGGGTGGACGGCAAGTACCTCGTGGCACCCACCCCTCCCGTGAGCGAGGGCAGTGGCAACTGACGTCGGCCCCATCCGCCCGGTCCGCCCCAACCGCGCCCCCATCGGCCCGATCGCGGCTCTCGCGGCGGTGGCCGCCGCGGCGTTCCTGACGGGCGCCGGCCCGCGCCCTCCGCTCGAGGTCGGGCCGGGCTCGGGCTTTCAGACGCCAACGCAGGCGATGGTCCGGCCGCTCAAGCCGGACATCTCGGTCCAGGCCATCCTGACCGTCGGCGATACGCTCGTACCGAACGACCCGGACGCGTATCCGTATCCCTACGTTTTCTATCCCCTACCCGACGGGCTCGGCGCGCGCTCCATCGGCTCGGGGCTCGTCGAGGTGTACGTCACCCATGAAATCGGCTGGCAGAACGGCGTGGGCGGTGCACGGGTCTCGCGGCTCGTCCTGGACAAGAAGACGGCCGGCGTGCTCGCCGGGGACTACCTCGTCGACGGCACGGAGGGGTATTCGCGACTCTGCACCGCGACCCTTGTCGGACCGCGGGACGGCTTTCTGACGCCGACGTTCCTGATCAACGAGGAGTCGCTGCTCGGCGTGAACCATGGAATTGTCGCGGCGGTGGACGCGCGCGATGGGACCGTGACGGGGCTGCCTTGGCTGGGGCGGTTCTCGCACGAGGCGACGATCATCGTCCCGACGACCTCGGGGGGCATCACCGCCATCGCCACGGAGGACGCGGCCATGCCGGGCGAGTCACAGCTCTACATGTACCGGGCGGAGACCGACTCGGATTTTCTGGCGGGCCGCGGCCAGCTCTACGTCTTTCGGGCGGAGATTCCGCCGGGGGCGCCCCGAACGCGGACGGCGGCGCTCCTGTCCAAATCACGATCGGTGGGCGGCCGGTTCGTGCCGCTCTACCTGGCTCCGACGCTCTTCGACAACAGGCGGCCGGACGAGCTGGAGCAGCTCGCGCAGCGCGCCGGCTGCCTCAACTTCGTCCGGCTCGAGGACGCGGCTCCCGACCGCGAGCGCTCCGACTCTTTCTATTTCATCGACACCGGAAACGCGGACTTCCCGGACCCGGTCTTGGGCCGCCCCGTCACGAGCAAGGGTCGCCTCTATCGCGCGTCCCTCGATCCGATCGATCCCACGATCGTGCGTCGGATCGACGTCGTGCTGGACGGCGACGAGGAGGACGATCTCTACCGCCCGGACAACCTCGATTCGAACGCCGACTGCCTCATGATCCAGGAAGATCCCGGCGGCCGCGGCATCCACCCGGCCCGCATTCTTCGCTACGACCTGAGGTCTCGGCGCCTCGAGGCGATCGCCGAGTGCGCCGAACGCGACACACGAGGCCGGCTCCTCCCCCGCGGCACGGGCGGAGGGTGGGAGACGACCGGAATCCTGGACGTGAGCGAGATCTTCGGGGACGACGTTTGGCTCCTCGCGGTGCAGGCGCACACGCTGGAGTCGTCGCCGTTTGGGGGGCGCGGCGGAGGCGGACAGCTCCTGCTGTTGAACGGGCCCGATTCGGAGCCTGCGCTGAGGGCCCGAAAAGACCGGGCGGCACGCGAAAAACGGGAGACCGACGGCAAGGAGTAGGGCCGGAGGCGTTGGGTCTGGACGCTCGGCTAGTCGGTCGGCGGCGGAGGAGGCGGCGGAGCTACTTCTTCCTCCGTGTTCTCGCGCGGCACGATCTTCCCTTCTTCCGGCTCCTGGGACACCGGCGCCGTCCTCTCCTGCACGAGATCGGTGGGAACCCCGGACCCTTCCTGGAAGTGGAGCTGGATCTGCGCCCGGACGCGCTTCGGCGTTCGGATCGAATAGCCGTTGTCGAGGAGCAACACGACCGGCGTTCCGGCGGGGATGTTCTGGTCGATCTTCACGGTCCTGGCACGAGGCGACGACCAGAACGCCTTGGAATTGTGACCGCCGCGCCGCTTCAGCCAGTTCTGGTACTCCGCCGCGCGGAAGAGCCGCACGATGATGTCCCGCTTCCCGCTTCCTTGAACGGAGATCTCGCCGAAGACGTGCACGGCCGCCGCACCGCGCATCGAGGCCGGCAGGTCGAGCGCGAAGAACTCGGCCGGCCCGACGAAGTACGTCGAGTCGATCAGCTCGGAGACGAAGTAGCCGCTATTTCCCTGGCGGCCCGGCGTCAGGCCCTCGGACTCGACCTGGGCCACGACGGCCGGCGCAACCAACGACGAGAGCGCGAGCGCCGCCGCGAAAGTGACCGCGGTCCCGTGCCCCGCCTTCCGTCCCATGTTCATCGATCGTCCGGCCATCCCCGATCCTCCGTGCCTACTCCTGCCCCTTCGGCTCATACGAGCGGAAGAGTTCGCCCCACTCCGACTTCATGACCTCGCGCTTCCGCTTCGTCCCCACGAACGGGTACCAGTACCCGTCGTGGTAGAGGCGCGACGCCGCATACGACCACGGCACCAACGGGCTCCGGAGCAGCACCTTCTCGAGCGGCTTCAGCGGCCCGTGATAGATCAGCTTCTGTCCCTTGGACGCCAGCGTGTTCTCGTTCCGAGAATAGCCCAGGTTCACGTTCGAGACGTCGTCGCCCACGAGCTCGATGTTCCGAGGATCGGCGTTTCCCAGGCCGGCGTCGTTCGCCAGGCGCAGGAACTTGATCGTCAACGGATCGAACCCCATGAGCTTGGCGGCCGTGGCGTCGATCGCCACCTGGTCCCTCGACGCCAAGATCAGGTTCGTCACGCGAAGCCGCATGGCGCGCGGGCCGGGGCCATCCCCCGAGACCGTGCCGTCCATGACGGCGAAGATGCCCGGGTGGATCTCCTTCTGGATCGTCAGCAGGTCCACGAGCGTCTCGTGGATCACGCTGTGCGTCCAATGCCGCTTCAGGTGAAGGAGACCCCCGAACGCGTTCTTCATCGCGCCCGTCATCTCCGTGAAAACATGTGTCTTGAGCGTCGGCAGGTGGAGGATGTTCGCGCCGATCAGGCTCTTCGGGATCATGAGGCCGTCCGGGTAGACCTGGTTCAGGACCAGCATCTTCCCTTTTGGCTCGTACCGGATCCAATCGGCCTCACTCTCCGGATCATTGAGCCAAATCGAGCGAATTCCGTACTTGTCCAACACCGGCTCCAGCTTGTTGTTCCGGACGCCGACGTGCGGATCTACCACCACCGTCGAGTTTTGCGCCGCCAGAATGCGTTTTGCGTCGAACCCTTGGTCGAGCAGGCCGCGGATCACGCCCTCGAGCTGCCACGGGCTGCTCGAGCAGCCGGGGTAGTAGACGTGCCACGAGATGTTCACTTTGAGGAGCGTGGTCTTGTCGGGCGTGAATTCCTCCCGGAGACCGGCCAGGCCCATCAAGCGGCCGAAGTCCGGAACGACCGTTCCCGCCGTGGTCTTCAGCACCGCAACCTTGGATTTCACAGAACTCCCTTTCCGTCCTTCCGATGGAGGATCGAATTGGCGATGACGATTCGTTGAATTTCAGACGTTCCCTCATAGAGCTCGGTCACCTTCGCGTCCCGATAGTAGCGCTCCACGGGGAATTCCTTCGTGTAGCCGTACCCCCCGTGGATCTGGACCGCCCGGTCGGCGGCGGTCCGCGCCACGCGCGAGGCGAGGAGCTTCGCCATGGATGCCTGCGGGCCGCACGGCAGGCCCTGGTCCTTGAGCCAGGCGGCGCGGAGCGTGAGGAGGCGCGCGGCGTCGATCTCGGCGGCCATGTCCGCGATCATCCACTGGATGGCCTGGAACTCGGAGATGGCCTTGCCGAACTGGACGCGCTCGCGGGCATACCGCGCTGCGGCGTCCAACGCGGCCTGGGCGATCCCGAGCGCCTGGGCGGCCACGCCGATCCGGCCGCCGTCCAATGCCTGCATGGCGACCCGGAAGCCGTGCCCCTCCTCCAGGATTCGATTCGCGACGGGAACCCGGCAATTCTCGAGGCTCAGCTCGACCGTGTCGGATCCGCGGATCCCCATCTTGTCGATCGCCTTGCCGATGGTGAGCCCCGGCGCCGAACGCTCCACGAGAAAGGCCGAGATCCCACGGTGCTTGTGCTCCTGGTGCGTGCGCGCCATGAGCAGGAACACGTCGGCGTATTTTCCGTTCGTCACGAACGTCTTCGTGCCGTTCAGCACGTAGTCGTCGCCGCGGCGCTCGGCGCGCGTGATCAGCGCGGCCGAGTCGGAGCCCGAGCCGGGCTCGGTGAGCGCGAAGGCGCCCAGATACCGCGTGGCCAGGAGCGGCAGCCACTTCCGCTTCTGCTCTTCGCTCCCGAACATCTGGATCGGGGTGGCGCCCACGGAATTGTGCACCGAGACCGTGATGGCCACCGCCGCCGAGGCGCGGGACAGCTCCTCCATGACCAGGGCGTAGGAGACCGTGTCGATGCCGGCTCCGCCGTATTCTGCGGGGATCAATAGGGCGAAGAAGTTGTTCTCGCGGAGTTTTTTTCGGAGGGTGTCGGGAATGGTCTCGGTGGCGTCGATCTGGGCCGCCAGCGGCGCGATCTCGCCGTCGGCGAATTCGCGGGCCGCCGCGCGAAGCATCTCCTGCTCTTCGCTCAAATGAAAATTCATTCCGACCGTGGGTGAGCTAAGCGCCGTAGTCGTAAAACCCCCTCCCTGTTTTTCGACCGAGCCGCCCCGCCGCGACCATCGAGCGTAGGAGTGGGCAGGGGCGGTACTTGCTGTCGCCGAAACCGCGGTGGAGCACGTCCATGATGTCGAGGCAGACGTCGAGGCCGATCAGGTCGGCGAGCGCCAACGGCCCCATCGGGTGATTCATGCCGAGCTTCATCACGGTGTCGATCGCGTCGCGGTCGGCCACGCCCTCCATCAGCGTGAACGCGGCCTCGTTGATCATCGGCATCAAGACGCGATTCGAGACGAAGCCGGGCCGGTCCGCGACCACCACGGGCGTTTTTCCGAGCGCCTTCGAGAGCGCCACCGTTTCCCTGACGGTCTCTTCGTCCGTTTCGACGCCGCGCACGACCTCGACGAGCGGCATGAGCGGAACCGGGTTCATGAAGTGCATCCCCACGAACCGCGCGGGACGCTTCGTCGCCGCCGCCAGCTCGGTGATCGAAATGGAGGAGGTGTTGGTCGCGAGAATGGCGCGTTCGGGAAGAAGCTGGTCCAGCATGCGGAACACGTCCCGCTTCAGCTCCGCCTTCTCCGGCACGGCCTCGACCGCGATCGCGCATTCGGCCACCGGAAACGCGGACCGGTCCGTCGCGATTCGGGCGAGCGTCTCCTCGCGGGACTTCGCTTCCATCTTCCCCTTCTCGACCAACTTCCCGAGGCTCTTCTCGATCGCGCCCAAGCCGCGCTTCAGGGCAGGCTCGTTCGCATCCAGGAGCAGGACGCGCCGCCCGGAGCTCGCGAAGGTTTGGGCGATGCCGTTCCCCATCGTCCCGGCGCCCACGACGATCACGGGGGCGAGGGCTACGGCGACCTCGGCCATCAGACGGCCTCCACGCTGAGCGCGACGGCGTTGCCGCCGCCGAGGCAGAGGGTGGCGAGGCCGCTCTTCGCCTTCCGGTCCCGCATGGCGTAGAGGAGCGTCGTCAGAACGCGAGCGCCGCTCGCGCCGATCGGATGGCCCAGCGCCACGGCGCCGCCGCGAACGTTCACGCGCGAAAAGTCCCAGCCGAGCTCGCGGCCGTCGACGATCGCCTGCGCCGCGAACGCCTCGTTCGCCTCGATCAGGTCCCATTCGTTCGTCTTCCGGCCCATTTTCTCGGCCAGCTTCTTCACCGCGACGACCGGGGCGTAGAAGACCATCTCGGGGGCGACCCCGCCGGCGGCGTACCCGTTCACGCGCGCCATCGGCTTCGCGTTCGTCCGCTTCATCGCGTCCCCGGACATCACGATCACCGCCGAGGCGCCGTCGTTCAGCCCGGGCGCGTTTCCGGCCGTGACCGTTCCATCTTTCTGAAACGCCGGACGGAGCTTGGCCAATGACTCCATGGTGGTGTCGGAGCGCGGCCGCTCGTCCTTGCAGAAGCACTTCGGCTCGCCCTTCCGCTGCGGCACGAGGACCGGCACCAACTCCTCGCGGAACGCGTCGTCGCTCCAGGCCTTCACCGCCTTCTGGTGGCTCTCGACGGAGAATCGGTCCTGATCCTCGCGGGTCACGTTGAACTTCTTCGCGATCAGCTCGGCGGCGCTTCCCATGTGGAAGTTGTTGAAGGAATCCCAGAGACCGTCATGGATGACGCCGTCGGTCAGCTCCCCGTTGCCCAACCGGTACCCGGCGCGCGCCTGCTTCAGGAAATAGGGCGCGTTCGACATCGATTCCATGCCGCCCGCGACGATCACGTCCGCGTCGCCCGCGCGGATCGCCTGTGCGGCGAGCATCACCGCCTTGAGCCCAGAGCCGCACACCTTGTTGACGGTCATGGCGGGAACGGTGTCGGGAATGCCGCCGTGGATCGCGGCTTGCCGCGCCGGAGCCTGGCCGACGCCGGCCTGCACGACGTTCCCCATGAGCACCTCGTCCACCGACTTGGGATCGACCCCGGCGCGCTTGACCGCCTCGCGGATCGCGATCGCCCCGAGCTGCGGGGCGGTCATGGAGGAAAGCCCGCCCATGAACTCGCCAATGGCGGTCCGGCAGGCGCTGACGATGTAGGCATCACGGTCGGCCACGATTCATCTCCTTCCCGGCTCGGCGCGGGCGGCTCGTCTCAGCCCCGGCCGAACGAATATCCCGATTCGCGCAACAGCTCTCGGGCAATGATCAGTTTCTGGATCTGCGAGGTGCCCTCGCCGATCTCCATCAACTTCGCGTCGCGGAAGTAGCGTTCCACGGGGTGGTCGGTCATGTACCCCGCGCCGCCGTGGATCTGCACGGCGCAGTCGGCGGCGCGCATCGCCACGGTCGACGCCTTCAGCTTGGCCATCGCGGCGTAGCGCGTGAAGGGCGCGCCCGAGTCCTTGAGCCGCGCGGTCGCGTAGACGAGGAGCCTCGCCGACTCGAGCTCGGTCGCCATCTCCGCCAGTAGGAGCTGGATCGCCTGGAACTCCGCGATCGACTTGCCGAACTGTTTCCGCTCCTTCGCGTATTTCATCGCGGCGTCGAGGGATGCCTGCGCGATTCCGAGCGACATCGCGCCGATCGAGATCCGGCCCCCGTCGAGCGTGATCATGAACTGCTTGAAGCCCTGTCCCTCTCGGCCGCTTGCGTCCAGGAGCTGGCCCTTCGGGAGGCGGAGGTTCTCGAAGATCAGCTCCGTCGTGTCGCTGGCCCGATGGCCGAGCTTCTTCTCGCGGGTGCCCGGCGAGAAACCGGACATCCCCTTCTCCACGATGAAGGCCGAGATTCCTTTCACGCCCGTCCCCGGCGTGGTCACCGCCGTGAAGACGACCGTGCCGGCCACGCCGCCGTTCGTGATGTAGATCTTCCGCCCGTTCACGACGTACCCATCCCCGTCCTTCACGGCGCGGGTCTGGGTGCCGCCCGCGTCGGAGCCGGCCTCGGGCTCGGTCAGGCCGAACGCGGCCAGCTTCTCTCCCGAGCAAAGGGCCGGAAGGTACTTCCGCTTCTGCTCGTCCGTGCCGAAGAGGTAGATCGGCGACGCGCCGAGCGAGACGTGCGCGGCGAGCGTGATTCCCGTGGAGGCGCATGCGCGGCTGACCTCCTCGACCGCCATCGCGTAGAGGATCGTGTCCGCGCCCGAGCCTCCGTACTCCTCCGGGAAGATCAGCCCGAAGAGGCCCAGCTCGCGCATCTTCTTCATGTTGTCCCACGGGAATTCTCCCGCCTCGTCGAATCGCGCGGACTTGGGCGCGATCTCCTGGTCGGCGAATTCCCGAACCGTCGATCTCCATTCCCGCTGGTCGTCGGTCAACTCGTAGATATCGACGTCCCGGGATTTCGTGCTGGTCGCCATTCGTTCCTCGGCCGGTCAAACCGGCATTTCGACCACTTCTTCGACGAGAAGCTCTGCTTCCGTCGCATTCAAGATTTCGTCCACCGTGACGCCCGGGGCGCGCTCCTTGAGCAAGAGCCCCTTCGGCGTGACCTCGAGGACGGCGAGGTCAGTGATGATGGTGTTCACGACCCTCCGGCCCGTTAGTGGCAGCGTGCACTTCCGAAGCACCTTGCTCGCCCCGTCCTTGGACCCATGGAGCATCGTGACGACGACGCGCTTCGCGCCCGCCACGAGGTCCATCGCGCCACCCATCCCCTTCACCATCTTTCCCGGAATCATCCAGTTGGCCAGGTTCCCCTCCTGGTCCACTTCCATCCCGCCCAGAATCGTCAGATCGACGTGCCCGCCGCGCACCATCGCGAAGGAATCGGCGCTCGAGAAGAACGCCGCGCCCGGAAGCACGGTGATCGTCTCCTTGCCGGCGTTGATCAGATCGGCGTCCTCGCGGCCGGGCTCGGGATACGGGCCGACGCCGAGCACGCCATTCTCCGACTGGAGGATGACGTCCATCCCGGGTGGAATGTAATTCGCCACCAGGGTCGGCATGCCGATTCCCAGGTTCACGTAGAACCCGTCCTTAAGCTCTTGCGCCGCTCGCCGGACGATTCGTTCTTTTTTCGATTCGCTTGGGTCCATACGTCCCCTGGAAGATGAAATCGATGAAGATGCCCGGCGTGACCACGTGATCCGGGTCGATCTCCCCGGGCTGGACCAGGTGCTCCACTTCGGCCAGCGTCACGTTCCCCGCCGTCGCCGCGATCGGATTGAAGTTCCGCGCGGACATCCGGTAGATCATGTTGCCCAGCCGGTCGCCCTTCCACGCCTTGACGAACGCGAAGTCGCCTCGAATCGGAGCCTCGAGGACGTATTCGCGGCCGTTGATGACGCGGCTCTCCTTGCCCTCGGCCACGACCGTACCGACGCCCGTCGGCGTGTAGAAACCGCCGATCCCGGCGCCGCCCGCGCGGATCCGCTCGGCCAGCGTCCCTTGGGGGACCAGCTCCACCTCCAGCTCGCCGCTCAGGAATTGGCGCTCGAAGGTCTGGTTCTCGCCGACGTAGGACGAGATCATCTTTCGAATCTGGCGCGTGTGGAGCAGGAGGCCGAGGCCCCAATCGTCCACGCCCGCGTTGTTGGAGACGCACGTCAGGTCCTTCACGCCGCTGTCTTTGAGCGCCACGATCAGGTTCTCGGGCAAGCCGCTCAGGCCGAATCCGCCGAGCACGATCGTCGCGCCGTCCTTGATGCCGGCCTTCTCGAGCGCCTCGCGCGCGTCGCGGACGACCTTGTTCATGCGCCGGCGCCGACCTTGCCCGAGCGGTTCTTCCCGACCCAGTCGCGGATGTAGGTGATGATCGCGGCGGTCGTGGCGCCGGGCCCGAAGAGTTCGCCCACGCCTTGGCTCCGAAGCGAATCCATGTCTTCCTTCGGGATGATGCCGCCGCCGGTCAGGAGCACGTCCGTGAGCCCGCGCTCGCGCATCAGCGTGTGGACCCGGGGGAAGAGCGTCATGTGGGCGCCGCTCAAGATCGACAGCGCCACCGCGTCTACGTCCTCCTGGACCGCGGCCTGCACGATCATCTCGGGCGTCTGATGGAGGCCCGTGTAGATCACCTCGAAGCCGGCGTCGCGCATCGCGCTTGCGACCACCTTCGCGCCGCGGTCATGCCCGTCGAGCCCGGCCTTCGCCACCAGCACGCGAATCTTCCGCGCCATCGTTGTCCCCCTCGTTCCCTAGAAGACCGCCGGCTCGCGATAGACGCCGTAGGCTTCCCGGAGAATGTCGGCGATCTCGCCGAGCGTCGCGTTCGCGCGAACGGCATCGAGCACGTACGGCACCAGGTTCCGGTCGCTCAGGCACGCGTCCCGAAGCGCGGCGGCCGCCTGGGCGTGCTTCGCCGGATCGCGCTTCGCGCGCACCGCGCGCACGCGCTCGATCTGGTTCCGCTCGATCTCGGGATCGATCTTGAGCACCGGGATCGTCACTTCCTCGTCCGTCGAGAACCGGTTGATGCCCACGATCACGCGCTCGCCCCGCTCCACTTGCTGCTGGAACCGGTAGGCGGAGTCGGCGATCTCCTTCTGCGGATAGCCGCGCTCCACAGCTTGGATGATGCCCCCCATCTCGTCGATGCGGCGGATGTAGCGAAGCGCCTCCTCCTCGATGCGGGCCGTCAGCGCCTCGACGTAGTACGAGCCGCCGAGCGGGTCGGGCGTGTTCACGACCCCGGTCTCGTGCGCGATGATCTGCTGCGTGCGAAGCGCGACCGTCGCCGCTTCCTCGGTCGGGAGCGCGAGCGTCTCGTCCATGGAGTTCGTGTGGAGCGACTGCGTTCCGCCCAAAACCGCGGCCAGGGCCTGGATGGCGACGCGCGCCACGTTGTTGAGCGGCTGCTGCGCGGTCAAGGACACGCCCGCGGTTTGCGCGTGCGTGCGGAGCATCCAGGAACGCGGGTTCTTCGCGTGGAACCGGTCCTTCATGACCGTCGCCCAGATCTTCCGGGCGGCCCTGAACTTCGCGATCTCCTCGAAGAAGTCGTTGTGCACGTCCCAGAAGAAGGAGAGGCGGTGGGCGAAGTCGTCCACGTCCATGCCCCGCTTGACGCACTCCTCGACGTAGCCGATGCCGTCGGCGAGCGTGAAGGCCAGCTCCTGGGCGGCCGTCGCGCCCGCCTCGCGGATGTGGTAGCCGCTGATCGAGATGGAGTTCCACTTGGGCATGTTCTTCGCGCACCACTCGATCATGTCCACGCAGATCTTCACCGAAGGACGCGGCGGACAGATCCACTCCTTCTGCGCGATGAATTCCTTCAGCATGTCGGCCTGCAGCGTGCCGCCGAGCTTCTCCGGCCCGATCCCCTGCTCCTCGGCGACCACGACGTACATCGCGAGAAGCACGATTGCCGGCGCGTTGATCGTCATCGACGTCGTGACCTGGTCGAGCGGGATGCCGCGGAAGAGAATCTCCATGTCCTCGAGGGTCGAGACGGCCACCCCTTCGCGGCCGACTTCCCCGAGCGACATCGGGTGATCGGCGTCGTATCCCATCAGGGTCGGCATGTCGAAGGCGGTGGAGAGGCCGGTCATTCCGTGCGAGAGGAGGTAGTGGAAGCGCTCGTTCGTGTGCTCGGCGGTCCCGAATCCCGCGAACTGGCGCATCGTCCAAAGCCGCGTGCGGTACATGCCGGGGTGGAGCCCGCGAAGGTACGGGAACTCGCCCGGCGGCTTGCGCCGCACGTCGATGTCGGCGGGGAGGTCGGCCTCGGTGTAAAGCGGCTTCACGGGAATTCCCGAGAGCGTCTCGTGAAGCGGGGCCGGCTTTCCGGGGGACATCGAGTCGTCGGGCGCATCGTGGCGCCTGGGCTTCGAAGCCGAAGTCGCGTTCGTCGCGGCCGTGTCAGTTCGCGCGTTCGCCATGTCGGGTCATCCTTTCAATCAGGTCGTGGGCGGCCCGGTACGGCGATACGTTGCCGCCCAGAACGCTGTCGGTCGCTCGGTCCAGCTGCTCCTCCAGCCCCTTCCGCGCGAGCCAGGTGTCGAGAATGCCGCCGCGCACCGCGCTCCGGATGCGGGCGCGGACCTTCTCGCGCCTCCGCGTCTCCGCGATCGCGGGCTCCGCGGCCCACGCGCGATGCGCTTCCACGGCATCGTGGAGTTCCCGGATCCCTTTTCCCTGAGTCGCGATGGTGCGCACGATCGGCGTCTTGAACCCGCCCTGCGGGCGAAACGCGAGCGACGAGCGAAGCGCGGCATCCATCTGATCCGCGCCGGCGTGATCCGCCTTGTTGAGCACGAGCACGTCGGCGATCTCCATGAGCCCCGCCTTCAACGTCTGGATCGCGTCGCCCGATTCGGGCGTCAGCACGACGACCGTCGTGTCGGCCGCCTCGGCCACGTCGAGCTCCGATTGTCCGACGCCGACGGTTTCCACGAGCGTCCGCCGGCTGCCCCAGGCATCGAGAAGCTCGCAGAGCTCGGCCGTCCGCGCCGCGAGCCCGCCCAGGCTCCCGCGGGTCGCCATGCTTCGTATGAACACGTTCGCGTCGGTCGCGTGCTCGCTCATCCGCACGCGGTCGCCCAGGATCGCGCCGCCCGTGAACGGGCTCGTCGGATCCACGGCGACGACGCCCACGCGAACGGCGGCATCGTCGGCGCGAAGAAGCCTGAGATACTCCGCCACCAGCGTGCTCTTCCCCGCGCCCGGAGGGCCGGTGAATCCGATGCGCGGCGCCGGCGCACGCTTTCCGAAAACGGCGTCCAGCAGCGCTTCCGCCTCCGGCGCCCCGTTTTCCACGAGCGTCATCGCCCGGGCCAGGGCGCGGGAGTCACCGCTCAAGATCTCGTCGGCGAGCGGGGCGGGCGAGGCGATCGCCGCGCTCAATACTCCATCCCGGCGCGCGATTCGATGCCCCGCTTGTAGTGGTGCTTGACCTCGCGCACCTCGCTCACCGTATCCGCGAGCTCCACGACGGAGGGCGGCGCGCCGCGCCCCGTGACGATCAGGTCCATCCACCGCGGGCGCGCGCGCGCCAGCTCCAGCAC
>DATEND010000282.1:0-4186 GCA_035275245.1 Candidatus Eiseniibacteriota bacterium | reverse complement strand
CGGTGGGGCGATTCACCGGCGCGGGCGGCTATCTCGTGGCGTACGCGCTACAAAACGGCACCGTCCGAATCGTGAGCCAGAACAACAAGGACCCCGGTCGCATCGATATCGCCTGGAGCGTGGGCGGACCGAACTTCGATCCCTATCTGCTCGGCGTGGACGTGGATCGCGAGGCCGATCGAGATCTGGAATTGGTGGTCGTGGACCGAGGGCAGGGTCAGGTCCACGCGTTCGATTTGGCGGGGAACGAGTTGACCGGCTGGCCGGTCTCCGTCGCGACGGGGCTCCCCGGCGCGGCCGCCGCCGGCGACTTGGACGGAGACGGATACCCCGAAGTCTTCGTGGTGGACGATCAAGGCTTCGTGCATCGATGGAATCGAAACGGGATCGAGCCCTTGGGATGGCCGGCGCGCGCGAGCACGGCCGCGGCCGGCGTCGGGACCACCGGGTCGCCGGTCGTCGGCGACGTCGACGGGGACGGCGACTCCGACCTGCTCGTCGCGCTCGCGAACGGCGTGCTGGTCGCGCTCGGGAACGACGGCAAGCCGCTTCCCGGCTGGCCGATCGCGGCACAGCCCGGGAGCGGTCTTTCGCCGGCGCTCCTCTCGCTCAACGATCCTGCCTCGCCCCCGGACCCGCCCGGGCCCGCCTGGCTCCACGTCGTGGTCGTCGGCGGCGACGGGCTCTGGAACGCGTTTCAAGTCGGGGCGCGCGCCGACAGCGCGCTCTTCACGACGGACGGCGTTTCGGCACGAACGCCCTGGATCGGATATGGCGGCAACCGGCGGCGCTCATCGGTCCTCGAGGATTCGAACCAGCGGGGAGCGTCGCCCGTCGCGAAGGCGTTGGCCGCGGGGTCGTTCTACTGTTTCCCCAATCCGACGCGCGGCAACGACATTGGGATTGCCTACACGCTCGGCGCCGGGGTGTCTTCGGTGGAGATCCGCGTACTCGATCCGCTCGGAAACGAGGTGCTCCGAACGAGCGGCCCGGTGGCCCCCGCGGCGCAAGTGGCGAGAATTCCGGTGAATGGGCTGGTCAGCGGGGTATACCTCGTACGGGTCGAGGTGACGCGGCCGGGCTCGAGCGAGGTCGCGTTCCAGAAGTTCGCGGTTGTTCGGTGAACCTCGATCAGGTAGAATAAATCATTGAAATCGAACCACTTCAGGCCGGTTAAGGAATGGTTTTTCGTGACTCTACGCGGACAGCATCTTGCGGCGCTTCTCGGCGCGTTGAGCCTGACCCTGGGGACTGAGGCGGCATCCGCCTCCCTCCTCGACTACCAGGCGCTCTCGACCGGCGAAATTCTGATTGCGCAACGGTCTATCGCCGACTCCGTTTCGTCGCCCTCCCTCGATCCCGTTCCGCTCGACGCACCTCAGTCCATGTCCGCGATGCCCCGCACCATCGATCGCCACAAATCGCCCGGCCGTGCCGCGCTCATGAACCTCCTCTTGCCAGGGCTCGGCCATATCTACGCGGGCAACAAGCGCGGATGGGCCAATCTCGGATTGGAAGGCGCGTCGTGGGTGACGTTCCTCTATTATCGCGACCGCGGTGGCGCGAAGGAGGATCAGTTCGAAGCGCACGCGGACGACCACTGGGACTACGACCGGTGGGTCACTTCGTGCGGATGCTCCGGGTCGCCGGAGGACAGCCTCATCAAATACTTCGAGCAGAACAATCGGCAGCACTACTACGAAGACATCGTCAAGCTCGGCACGTACGCCGGCGGCTGGGACGATCCCGCCAGTCGAAACTTCAATCGCGGAATTCGGAACGACAGCAACAATTTCAAGAAGAACGCGCGCTACGCCGTGGTCGGCGGGTTCGTGAACCGCATCGTCTCGGCGGTCGACGTGCTTCGGGTCTTGAAGAATCGGGGCCGCGCGTCGCTCGGCAAGGACACGACCATGCGGTTCCGCTTGAGGAGCAAGCCCTTCGCCTCCGAGAACGCCTTTGGGTTCACGATCACGAAGCGCCTGTAGTCTCGTTCTAGCGTTCCTTTGCATCGGCGTTCCGTGCGCGCGCGCGGAGCGCGCGCCGTCGTGGTCGCCGCTCCCACATCTCTACGATGGCGCCACGCTCGCGGCAGGATCCGCCGTGGAATCGGATGGAACCGCGTCGACCCCCGCCTCGATCGCCTCCGCGGCGCTCGCCGCCGCGGCGCGGGCCTCGGCGCAAGAAGGCGCCCCCGCTTCCTCAGAGCCGCGCGCGATCCCGAGCCGCGGAAAGGCGTTGCTCCTTTCCCTGGCCCTGCCCGGCGCGGGTGAGCTCCTGCTCGGGTCCAAGGGACGCGCGACCGGATTCTTCATCGCGGAGGGGGCCATCTGGACGCACTTCGCCTGGTACACGGTGGCCGGAAATCTCCGAAAGGACGACTACATCGAGCAGGCGCAATTGAACGCGGGCGTCGGCACCGACAGCGAGGACGACGAGTACTGGCGCCTCGTGGGGCAGTACGAGACCTCGAACGGCTCGGGCCCCGAGGCCTACGAGGAGGAGCTGCGCCGCGAGGCGCGCGACCTCTATCCGAGCGACCCCGCGGCCCAGGACGCCTGGGTGGCCGAGCGACTCCCGGCGGGCGAACGCGCCTGGAGCTGGACCGACGCCGACCTTCACCAGTCCTATCGCGACACGCGGGAGCGCTCACGCCGCGCGTTCGATCGCGCCAAGTATTCCTTCGCGGCCGCGATCCTGAATCGAATCGTGAGCGTCATCGACACGCAGATGCTGCACCGCAAGATGAGCCGGGAGGCGCGCGGGGCGAACGGGGGGGGAGCCCTTCGTCTTTCCGCCGATGCCTCTCCAAACGGGAGCGGAAGGCTGGTCCTCTCGCGGACGTTCTAGCCGCGGCCCTCCTGCCGAATCCCTCCCGAATCTAGTCGCCGTTTCAGCCCGACGTCGTTCGGGTCGAGATCCTCGGTTCCCATGCGAAACCACTCGCCGTGGCAACGCTCCATCCGTCTTGTCGTCCTCGCCGTCTCGCTCTGCGGCGCATCCCCGGGCTCCGCCCGAGCCGGCCTCGACCCCAGCCTTCTGCGCGAAACCGCGCTCGGCACGCCCGCGGCCCTTCGATTCGAGCGAAGCATCGACCGCGCGACCCTCGAGAGCTGGGGCGTGCCGCGTCCTTCGGCGCTCGCGTTCGACGGCGACGGCGCGCTCTACGTCCTCGATGCCGCGAGCCGGCGGATCGTGAAGCTCGACGCGGAGGGAAGGCTGCTCCACTCCGTGGGCGGTTATGGCGACGACCCCGCCTCGCTCGCGCTGCCCGAAGATCTCGTCGTCGACCGCCGGGAGTCGATTCTCGTTCTCGATCGGGCGCGCGGCGCCCTCGTCGCCTTCGATCGCGCCGGCGCGTTCCTCGCGTCGCGCCCGTTCGAGGACGACCTGGGAGAGGAAGTGCGCGGACCCGGCGCCCGCCTTCTCCTCGACGTGTTCGGTCGTCTCTGGCTCCTGCTGCCGCGCGAGAGGGACTTGGTCCCGCTCGACGACAGGCTTCGACGATCCCGGACCGCGCGCTTCTTGACCCCGGACGATGCCCTCCGGGAGCCGGGGCTCGCGTCGCCCCTCCCCGGCGGGGACGGTTGGATCTATGACCGCGGGGCTCGGACGCTAAGGCGATTTCGGGTGAGCGGCGCGCTCGCCCCGGCGGACACCGCCTCGATCGACGTCGCGGCGCTCGCGACCGATCGCGCCGGCTACCTCTACGCCGCGGATCCCACGGAGCAGCGCCTCGTCGTGTACGGGCCGTCCGGCGGGCGCGTCCTCGCGCGTGCGCTCGGCGGCCCGACGGTGCCCTGGATCCCGACCGCGGTCGCGTGGAGCCGCCTCGATCGCGTCGCCGTGGCCGACCGGGCCCGGGGCGAGATCCAGATTCTCGCGGTCGACCGAGAGGCCGCGCCATGAGCCGAGGCGTGACTCGCGCGATCGTACTCGGCGCGACCCTGGGCGCGACGGTTCTCTGCGGGCTCCTGGGCGCGACGGTTCTGAGCACGGCGCTCCTCCCGTCGCGCGCTGCCGCGCGACCGGTGCCGACGATTCATCCCGGGGGGCCGACCGCCGCCCCCGATTCCATCGTGCTCGAGTTTCCGGCCCGACGGGCGCCGAGTCTCCTGGCGCTTCGTGCCATGGCGCCGCTCGCGGCGTTGGGCGGCCGTGCCGGCGTCGATCCCGCCGCGACGCT
>DATEND010000281.1:0-2703 GCA_035275245.1 Candidatus Eiseniibacteriota bacterium | reverse complement strand
GCCCCGGTGCGCTCGGACGCGCAGGCGTTGGCCGGAACAATCCCGCACATGACCACCACCAGGACGTCGGACTGGACACGGATGCGCACCGGGATCACGGGCGGGACCATCGTCTATGTCGTTCCTGCGGAGCGCGGAGCGAAGGGCCGTGGCAACGACCGCAAGCGGCGTCCGAAGTTCAAGAGCGTGCTGGGACCACGGATGGATCTGGCGCTCGAGCGGAACCGCGGCCACGTCATGCGGCGTCTTGACCAGATGCTGTACGAGGTTGGGAAGGTGTGGGATCGTAATGGCCTTCGCTAACGACCTCAAGGTACGCATCTTCGGTGACACCAAGGACCTGGAACGGTCATTCGCGAGGGCCAACGCGTCAACCGCCCAGTTCGGACGGGACGTAACGTCAACCGGTGCGAAGGCCGACAAGGCCGCTAAATCGTTCCGCAACCTTGGCACCGCGTTCGCCGGCGGATTCGTCGCCACCGAGGTGCTACAGGGCATGAAGGCGGCTATCGACGTAGCGTCCAGCCTTCAGGAGCAGATCAGCGCCTCCAACGTGGTGTTCGAGGACTCCGCGAAGGTCATTCAGGACTGGTCAAAGACGACGGCGGACAGCATCGGTGTCGCGCAGGATCAGGCGCTCACCGCGGCCAACACGTTCGGTTCGATCTTCGACGCCGCCGGCCAGAGCTCCAAGGGCGCAGCGGACCTATCAAAGGCTGTCGTGCAGCTTGGTGGCGACCTCGCCTCGTTCGCCGACACGTCGGTAGAGGACGCGCTCAACGCGTTGCGCTCCGGGCTGTCCGGAGAGATAGAGCCGTTGCGCCGCTACCGCGTGTTCCTCACGGAAGCGGCGGTGGCACAGGAGGCTATGGCGGCGTCGGGTAAGAAGTCGGCGCAGGAGTTGACGCAGGGCGAGAAGATCATGGCCCGGTGGCGTCTGATCCTCGAGCAGACTACGAAAGCGCAGGGTGACGCGGCCCGTACGTCGGACAGTTACGCGAACCAGACCCGTCGGCTGTCCGCGAACATGCGCGACCTCCAGGCCAAGATCGGTGGTCCGCTCCTGACCCTCACCAACAGCCTGGTCAGCGACCTGTTGTCCGGCGCAGACGCCGCCTCCAAACTCGCGGACAACCTCCGCGACCTCGGCAACGTTGTGGTGCCGATCATCGACATTCCGCTGCGGATCGTCGGGCTGGACGGCAGCGGCAAGGGCGGGAAATCCACAGGGCGGAGGGCCGTCGAGAAACTGGTCACCGGCAGCATCTTTGGTGTCGTCGGCCTACTGGATGACGCCGTTCGCGGCGAAGGCATATTTGCGCCACCGAAGCCACCCGACACCGCTGCTGCTGCGAAACAGTTCGAGAACCGGTTCGACACGTTCATTGAGGGGCTAGAGAAGGGTGCCGTTCAGGGAGCGCAGGCGTCGGCGTCGAAGGCGAAGTCGTTCGGTCAGAAGGGGTTCAAGATCGTTGAGAACGACCTGGGCGAAAGGCTGTCCCGTCGGTTCGAGGACACGCTAGATGCGTTGAGCCTGAGGTTCGACCAGGCGGTTCTGAGTAAGGGAACCGCCGACGAGCTCTCGGTACTGGACGAAATGCGGAACGCGGTGCAACGCAGGATCGCGGCCCATGGGCAGACGACAGAACTCCTGAGGCAGTTGTTCGAGATCGACCAGAAACGCCGCTCCGTGGTGGAAGGCGCAGCCCGTGACGCGAAAGACGCCAGAGACGCCACCCTCGCGAAGATCAGAGAAGCAGCGGAACACCGCAGGGAGATCGCCGAGAAAGCACGGCAGGCGCTACAGGCGAGACAGTTCCGTGCGCTCGGACTGTCGGAAACAGGCGACGAGATCGTCCCTGGCATAAAGAACCTCCAGACACGCATCGAGGGTGTGCTTCGCCGTGTCGGTTCCGGCGACCTAGATATCTCCTCGAAGCTTGTCGGACGGTTGAAGCTGGCCCGTAACCTGATCCGCAAAGAGGGAAAGAATCTCACCGAGGACACGCGGCGGGTTATCAACGAGCTCATCAAGACGATCCGTGACGGCGGCGACGACCTCGCCAACGGTCCGCTGACCAAGACCACCAGCCTCAACGCCAACCGGCTCCTCGAAGGGCTGGGCCTCGGACGCGACGCCGAAAAAGAACTCCGCGCCCGGCTGTCGTCGTTCAACAGCGCCGGGAAGGCGCTGGCTGGTGGGGGCAACAGGCCCACCGGTTCGTTCTTCGTGCCCGGCAGCGCACCCACCGAGATCCATACCACCGTCACCCTTGACGGCGAGGTGGTCGGCCGGTCGGTGCGGAAGACGAACCAGAAGAACGCGCGCCGCAACCCAGTACAGAAGCGCGGCCCTAACAGGTTCGACTGATGGCCGTCTACACGTCTCCGGGCGCGGGGCGCGTACTGATCGCCACCGCCGCAGGACCGTTGGTTGCGGAGCCGTCGTGGACACGGTTCGACAACCTGTCGGCGTGCCGGTGCGCCGGGTTCGACTGGTCCCGCGGACGACAATCCGAGTTCGACGTCACCAACACCGGCACCGCCCGCGTGAACTTCCATGACCGGAACGGCACGTTGGATGATGTTGCGTTCATTGGGAAACAGATCATGTTGCAGTTGTACGATCCTGTCGCGGCAGCGTGGGAACCGTGTTTCCGCGGGCACATCGATGACATCTCGTATGCGCCGTCGCCGAACACC
>DATEND010000280.1:0-3539 GCA_035275245.1 Candidatus Eiseniibacteriota bacterium | reverse complement strand
CGCGCACGAAATGGTCCGCGGACGCTACGCCGTCGCATTCGCGACCGGCGTGCTGCTCCAACTGCTCGCCATCGCCGGCGGCGCCTTCGGCGTCATCGGCGCAGTGCTCGTCCTCGCCGGATTGCTCGTCTACGAAGTCGCCCACGTCGGAGCCGCGCAAGCGGTGCCGCTCGCGTAAGGAGTCACGCATGGCCATGTCCAACAACCGATACCCCGGCCCGAGCGGCACGCACCTCGTGTCGTTTCCGCCGAAGGAGCGTTGGGACGACTGGACCGAGCTCGATTCGCGCGCGTGGCCGAAGCGCGTCGAGAAGCGCTACATGCTCGTGCCGACGACCTGCTTCAACTGCGAGTCCGCCTGCGGACTCCTCGCGTACGTCGACCGCGACACGCTCGAAGTGCGCAAGTTCGAAGGCAATCCCGAGCATCCCGGATCGCGCGGCCGCAACTGCGCGAAAGGGCCGGCCACGCTCAACCAGGTCCGCGACACCGAGCGCATCCTCCATCCCCTGAAACGCAGCGGCGCGCGCGGCAGCAATCAATGGAAGCAGGTGACGTGGGACGAAGCGCTCGACGACATCGCCGCGCGCATCCGCCGCGCGATCACGGAAGGTCGCCCGAACGAAGTGATGTACCACGTCGGCCGCCCGGGCGAGGACGGATACACCGAGCGCGTGCTCGCGGCCTGGGGCGTCGACGGTCACAACTCCCACACCAACATCTGCTCGTCGAGCGCGCGCACCGGCTACCAGTTTTGGATGGGCTACGACCGCCCGAGCCCCGATCACGCCAATGCGGACGTGATCCTGCTCATCAGTTCACACCTCGAATCGGGCCACTACTTCAACCCGCACGCGCAGCGGGTCATGGAAGGCAAGCAGCGCGGCGCGAAGCTGATCGTCTTCGACGTCCGCCTCTCCAACACCGCCACCCACGCCGACCACTGGCTTGCCCCCTGGCCCGGCACCGAGCCCGCGATCCTGCTCGCGATCGCGAATTACATGATCGCGAACAAGAAGTACGACCGGGAGTTCGTGAGGAAGTGGTGGAATTGGGAGGAGTACCTGAGTGGGTCCTCGGGTCCTCGGGTTCGCGGGTCCTCGGGCTCGCCTCCATCCGAGGAACCGAGGACCCGAGGACCCGAGGAACCGCGCTTCGAAGACTTCGAGCGCGCGCTGCACGATCTCTACTCCGACTACACCTTCGAATTCGCCGCCCAAGAATCGGGCGTCGATGCCAAGACCATCGAGCGCGTCGCGGAGATCGTGGCCACGGCCGGTAAGCGCCTGAGCGCGCATACGTGGCGCAGCGCGACGGCGGGGAACCTCGGCGGATGGCAGGTCGCGCGCGCTCTCTTCCTCCTCAACGCCCTCTCCGGATCCGTCGGCACCGAGGGAGGAACATTTCCGAACGGTTGGAACAAATTCGTCCCGCGCCCCATCCACCTGCCGCCGCATCCGCCGAAATGGAACGACCTTACCTGGCCGGACGAATATCCGCTCGCCTGCAACGAGCTCTCCTTCCTGCTTCCGCACTTCCTCGAAGACGGCCGCGGCAAGCTCGAGGTCTACTTCAGCCGCGTCTACAACCCCGTCTGGACCAACCCCGACGGATTCACCTGGATCCAGGCCCTCACCAACGAAGCGAGCATCGGCCTGCACGTCGCCCTCACGCCGACATGGAGCGAGACCGCCTACTTTGCCGACTACGTCCTGCCCGTCGGCGTCGGCTCCGAGCGTCACGACATCCATTCGTACGAAACGCACGACGCGCTCTGGCTCGGTTTCCGCCAGCCGGTGTTGCGCGCGGCGAAGGAGCGCCTCGGCGAGAAGATCAACGACACGCGCGACGCCAATCCCGGCGAAGTGTGGGAAGAGAACGAATTCTGGATCGAGCTCTCCTGGCGCATCGATCCCGACGGCTCGCTCGGCATCCGCAAGTTCTTCGAGTCGAAGCGCGAGCCGGGAACCAAGCTCACCATCGATGAGTACTACGGCTACATCTTCGAGAGCTCCGTCCCCGGCCTCGCGGAGAAAGCAAAGTCGGAAGGCATGACGCCGCTCGAGTGGATGCGGCGCACGGGCGTCTTCGAAGTGCAGCGGAACATCGGCCCGGTCTACGAAGACCGCGTGCCGGAGTCGGAGCTCGTCGACATCAACGTCGATCCGCGCGGCCGCGTCTTCACGCGCGCACCGAAGCCCGACCCGAAGAACATCGTTCCCACGCCGACGCCCGACGGCGACGCGGAGGGACGGCGTCCCGTCGGCGTGCAAATCGACGGTGTCGTGCGGCGCGGATTCCCCACGCCGAGCGGCAAGCTGGAGTTCTATTCGCCGACGCTCGCGAGTTGGGGCTGGCCCGACCTCGCCACGCCGGGCTACATCCGCAGCCACGTGCATCGCGAGAATCTCGAGGCCGGCGAAATGCCGCTCATCCCGACGTTCCGCCTGCCGGTGCAGATCCACACGCGCAGCGCGAACTCGAAGTGGCTCGACGAGATCGCGCACACGAATCCGCTCTGGCTCCATCCGACGGACGCGCAGCGCATCGGCGTGCGCAACGGAGAGCTCGTGCGCGTGGAAACGCGCATCGGCCACTTCGTCGTCAAGGCCTGGGTGACGGAAGGCATCCGCCCCGGCGTCGTCGCCTGCAGCCATCACATGGGGCGTTGGAAAACGTCCGATGACGGGCAGCGGCAGTTGATGGCGACGGTCAAGCTGTTGCGCAACGGAAACGTCTGGAAGCTGCAGCGCGAGCGCGGCGTGGAGCCGTTCGAATCGCGCGACGCCGACACGAAGCGGATCTGGTGGACGGACGCGGGCGTGCATCAGAACCTCACCTTCGCCGTGCAGCCCGATCCGATCTCCGGGATGCACTGCTGGCATCAAGCCGTGCGCGTGCGGAAAGCGGAGGAAGGGGACAAGTACGGCGACATCTCCGTCGACGCCGAGAAATCGCGCGCCGTTTATAAGGAGTGGCTCGAGAAAACCCGCCCCGCCTCGAGCCACTCCCCGGATGGCACGCGCCGCCCCTACTGGATGCTGCGCCCCTTGAAGCCCTCGCGCGAGGTCTACCGCCTCCCGTGAGCGCGGAGTGGAACGCCGCCGTCCCGGCGGCTGGTCAGGCGGCGTCCCGCCGCCTCGTCCTGAACGACGTCGCCGCCGGCCTCACCGTCGCCCTGGTCGGCCTCCCCCAATGCCTAGCCTACGCCCTGATGTCCGGCCTCCCCCCCGCCTACGGCCTCTCCACCGCCGCCGTCGCGGGACTCGTCGCGGCGCTCGTCGGCCGCAGCGCCCAAGTCGTCACCGGCCCGACCAACACCACCGGCTTGCTGATCCTCAGCGCGCTCCTCCCATACCTCGACCTCAACGGCGTCCTTCGGCCCGATGCGATCCGCGTCCTGGCGACGCTGACACTGCTCGCCGGCGCGATCCGCATCATCATGGCCCTCGCCGGCGGCGCGCATCTGATCCGCCTCATCCCCGAGTCGGTGCTCACCGGCTTCACCGCCGTGGTCGCGTTTCTGATCGGCTTCATGC
>DATEND010000279.1:0-2740 GCA_035275245.1 Candidatus Eiseniibacteriota bacterium | reverse complement strand
ATCGGGGATGAGCGTGATGCGGCCGGCGACCGGGCCCGATCCCTCCGTGTAGGCGAGTCCGGGCTGTCCGGGACGCGGCGCCGGGTCCCACTCGTTCTGCGAAAACGTAGTGAACGCCCGCACGGTTCCCGTCGCGAGGTTCCGGTACCAGATGTCGTACGAGGACCCGGTTCGGTTCGCCGCGAAGACGACGTCCGTGTCGGTGACCCACCGGGGGTAGCGGTCGCTCGTCACGATAAATCCGCCCGCGAGCAAGCGCAGCCCCTCGCCGGTCTCGTGCATCACGGCGTGCCGGCTTCGCCCGTTCGAATCGAAGTACATGAACAGGATGGAATCGGCGCGCCAGTCGGGGAAGAACGGGTTGCCCACGCTCGCGGCGTCCGTGATTCGGGTCCAGACCACGCCGTTCGGCGTCGGCTCCACGACCTGCGACGTGTCACAGCCGCCCGAAGCGAAGAGCGATACCGCGAGGAGCAGGAGTGCCGCGCGAGGTCCTTTCGCGCCCGACCCTCCCAACCTGCCGCCCATTCCCTGGATCACGCGCGCACTCTAGCAGCCCCCCGCACCAACCTCAAGGACCACCCCGTTTCCACCTCCCATTTGGCTCGATCCGGCCGCGCGGCCGGGGTCGCGCGACGCGTCTCCGATTCGCCGTTCAGATGCTCCGCACCGCTGCCGATCAAGGGAACGAGGCATGAGTGGGGAGGTCGTGGACATCCAGGTCCGCGGCCTTCGAGCCGGGAGTGAATCCGGCAGGATGCTGGAAGCGGTGAGGGCACGATGCTCCTCTTGACTCGGAAGTTGGGCGAGAACATCCGTATCGGCGACGACGTGAAGATCACGATCGTCGAGGTGAAGGGCAACCACGTGAAGCTGGGGATCGACGCCCCGCCCAGCGTGAAGGTTCATCGCGAAGAGATCTACGAGCGCATCCAGCAGGAGACTCGGCGGGCGCAGGCGCAGCAGGGAGGCGGCGCTTCAGAACCGGGTTCCTCCGGCGACGGCGCGCCCAAACCCGGCACCGGCTCCGGAAACGGGTTGCCGGAGCCGTCGAAGGACAAGGAGGCGCCGTGATCGGGACCGGGTCGAGTGCGGCCTCCGCGTGACGCGCGACCGCGGACGGAACCGCGAAGAGGAGGACCGCTGGCTCGCGAAAGGGGAGGAGGTCACCGCCCTGTTCGACTGCGCCGTGCGGGGGATCGCCGAGCGCAACCGATCCGTCGCTGAGAAATCGGTACTCGCGCTGATGGGACACTTGGACCCGGAGGGTCGCGAGACCGGCGCGCGCGTTCTGGCCCATTTCGACTCCTGCCTCGCCACGTTGGAGCGAGGTGACTTCGACGAAGCTCTCGAGGTCTTGCTCGAGCTCAAAGACTCGTGGGTGGAAGCGCTGGCAACGCTCCGGAGGGATCGCAGCCGTGCCGCACACCTCAACTAAGAATCCTGCCGGGTCCGCCTCCGTCGTCCAGGACGCGCCCCCGTCCGCATCCGCCATCGCCGTGGACCGCGCTCGAAAGCGCATCCGCGACGGGTACTACGATCGTCCGGAGATTCGGCGCACCCTGGCAGCCCTCATCCTCCGCCACGCGGTCCGGAAACGGCTCCACGAGAATCCCCGAAATCCCAAAACCGCTTGACCCCCCCGCCGAAGCGCTGGTAAAGATGTAGCCACTGCCGTAACCGGCACTCACTCACGGAGATTGGCACACGGAAGATGCCCAAGGTCGGCTTGGAAGCCGCATCGTGAGAACGCGCCCGGCCACCGCCGTGGCCCCCGAGGCGCCACGGACCGGATCCGTCCCCGACGCGGCGCGGAGCGTCCATCGCCATGCTCCGTTCGGCGTGATCGCGATGGATCGCGATGGAAGGGTCGTCTCGGCCAACCCGACGGCCGCCCGCCTCCTCGGCTACGAATCCGATGAATTGATCGGCAAGGACGGGGCCCGCGTATTTCGCGCCCCTCGGGGCGAGGGGCACGTCCTCCCGGGCGCCTGCGCGGCTCCCGAGGAGGCCCGCGAGGTGGAGGTGGCCACCCGCACCGGTGATGTCCTCCCGATCTCCCTCCGGAGACTCCCGCTCGAAGGCGACGACGGCCGATTGGACGGAACCGTCGCGGTGTTCCACGACCTGCGAGTCGAGAAGGCGCGCGAGGAGCAGTGGCGCCGGCGCGACCGCCTGGCCTCGCTCGGCGCCTTGGCCGCCGGCGTGGCGCACGAGATCCGAAATCCGCTGACGGGGATCGGAACCTCGGCGCAGATCTTGAAGCGGCGCCTTGAAAGCGGCGACCCGCGGGCCCCCTTCGCCGATTTGATCCTCGAGGAAGTGACCCGGCTCGACCGGATCGTGACGAGCCTCCTCCAATTCGCTCGTCCCGCGGCCCCACGCTTGCGGCGCGAGTCCCTCCTACCGGCGGTCGACAAGGCGCTCGCGTTGGTTCAGGAACTCGCGGTTCGCCAGAGCGTGATTCTTCGCGTCGACCGGGCCGACGCGATTCCCGAGATCTACGTCGACCACGACCAGATCCTGCAGGTGCTCCTGAACGTGCTCATGAACGCCCTTCAGGCGCTCGAGGCCGGGGGCGAGATCCACATGACGGTTCGGGTCACGCGAAAGCGCGCCGCGGAGCGGAGCCAGCTGGGACGCCGCGCCACCGACCGCCTGGAGGCGCCGCGCGAAACCCCTCCGCTCGACGTGCTGGAGCTTCGGGTAAAGGACAACGGCCCCGGCATCCCCGCGGCCG
>DATEND010000278.1:0-2374 GCA_035275245.1 Candidatus Eiseniibacteriota bacterium | reverse complement strand
AGCAACGAGATCGAGGCGGTCGAGGGAACGCCCGAATCGGGCGGCGAGGTCGTGGTGCACGACCATCGCGGCGGCATCGTGGGCACGGGGCTCTACAACCCGCACTCGCTCATCGCGGTCCGGCTCTTCGCGCGGCGCGAGCGCCCCGTCGACGCCGACCTCTTTCGCGACCGGATCCGAGCCGCGGTGGAGCACCGGGAGCGGATCTACCCGGTCGAGACCACCTACCGCCTCATCCACAGCGAGGGGGACTTCGTGCCCGGGCTCATCGTCGATCGCTATGGCGACTACCTGGGGGTCCAGAGCCTCACCGCCGGGATCGAAGCGCGCCTCCCGCAAGTGCTCGACGTGCTCCAGGAGGTGGTCCAGCCGGCGGGGATCGTCTGCCGCCGCGACGCGCCGTCCCGAAGCTACGAGGGGTTGCCGCTCCTCGAGCCGGTGATCCGCGGGGACGTTCCGGAGAGCGTCGACGCGCCGCTCGAGGGGTTCGTGCTCACCGTGGACCTCCTCACCGGCCAGAAGACGGGGGAATTCCTCGACCAGCGCGAGAATCGAAAACGCGTGGCTCGGGAGGCGGTCGACCGCCGGGTGCTCGACCTCTACTGCTACACCGGGCTCTTCTCGCTCCATTGCGCGGCGGCTGGCGCGGCCGAGGTGACCGGCATCGACCGTTCCGCGGCGGCGATCGATCGCGCGCGGGAGAATGCGCGGCGGAACGCGCCCACGCGGGCGGTGGAGTTTCGCGCCGAGGAGGTGGAGGCCGCGCTCCCAGCGCTCGAGCGGGCCGGCGAGCGCTTCGACATGATCGTTCTCGATCCGCCGGCGCTCGTGAAGAGCCGGAAGACCGCGAGCGAAGGCGCTCGAAAGTACGCGGGCTTGAACACCGCCGCGCTCAAGCTCCTGACGCCGGGCGGCATCCTGGCCACGGCGACCTGCTCGCACCACATCGACGCGCCCGCATTCCTCGAGATCCTGCGCCATGCGGCGAAGCAGGCGGGGCAGCCGCTTCGGATCGTCGAGGTGCTCGGCCAGAGCCGGGACCACCCGGTGTTGCTCGCGGCGCGCGAGACTTCGTATCTCACCATGGTGATCGCCGAGCGGATTCACTGAGTCCCGTCGGCGACTCGAGCGAGCGAAAGGGAACACTTCGATGAGCGACACGCCGGAAGGAACGATCAGCAAGAAGGATCTCTTCCTGGGACTGATCCATTCGTTCCAGGCGGCGGCCATGCAGCAGATGGGAAAGACGCTGAATCCCTTCACCGAGAAGATCGAGCGCGACCTGGCCCAGGCGCGTCTCTCGATCGACATGCTCGAGATGCTTCAGGAGCGGACCAGCGGGAACCTGACCGGCGAGGAATCGCGGTTCCTGAGCCACGTCCTGACCGAGCTTCGGCTGAACTACGTCGCCGAGGTGGACGAGGACAAGCGGAAGACGGAGAGCGCGGGCTCCTAGCCTCGGTCGTCTTCCGTCGCGTCGCCGCAGGCGCGTTCCTCGCGCTTCGCGGCTTCCCACAAGCGATCCAACTCCGGGAGCCCCGCTTCGTTCGGCGATCGGCCCTCCGCCCGAAGCATGCCGGCCACCCGATCGAACCGACGGCGGAATTTCTCGTTCGCGAGCCGAAGCCGCGCCTCGGGGTCCGTCTTTACGAATCGGGCGAGGTTCACGACCGCGAAGAGAAGGTCGCCCAGCTCTTCGGCCAAGCGCTCCTCGTCCGCCGCCGCGATCTCGCGCTCGACTTCGTCCAACTCCTCGCGGAGCTTCGCGATGACGCCCTGCACGTCCGGCCAGTCGAAGCCGACCGAGGCGGCCTTCTCCTGGATCCGATAGGCCTGGAGGAGCGCGGGGAGGCCCTGGGGGCGCTCCCCGAGGAGCGACGTCGCGCCGGTTTCGCGTCGCTTCCCCTCTTCCCATTGCCGGAGCACGCCGCGCGAGTCGAGGTCGGCCCGTCCGCTTCCGCCGAAGACGTGGGGGTGGCGCGCGATCATCTTCGCGATGTTGCCGCGGAGAACGGCGGCCGGAGACGCGCCCCCCTCGCGCTCGAGCGTGACCGCGAGAAAGCAGGCGAGGAAGAGCAGGTCGCCCAACTCCTCGGCGGAGGCCGCGCGGTCGCCGGCGGCGATCGCGTCGCCCACCTCGTGCGACTCCTCGACGACGTACGGTGAGAGCGTGCGCGGCGTCTGCTCCTTGTCCCACGGACACCCGTCGGGCCCCGAGAGGTGGCGCACCAGGTCGAGAAGCTCGGCCGCCGCGGCGGCGAAGTCGGCGCGATCCGGCGCGGCCGGCGAGTGCGATCGTGCTTCGTTCATCGCGCCAGTCTAGGGGCCGACTCGCGCGAAGTCCAGGCGGGCACGCTTGCTTCGCGGTGGGGCG
>DATEND010000277.1:0-2048 GCA_035275245.1 Candidatus Eiseniibacteriota bacterium | reverse complement strand
CCCTCCAGCATGCGCGCGCCGCATCGCGCCGCGAAGGTCGCTGCTCCTTTCAGCAGGGCCACCGTCACGCCGCGACGCCGATGGCTTCGCGCGACGAAGAAGCAGGTGACCGACCAGACCGGCGTGTCGTCGATCGGCTTGAGGGTGCGCGCCGAGGCGAGCCGGACGTACTCCTCACGCGGCGCGAGCGCGCACCAACCGACCGGCTCGGCGCCCTCGTAGGCGATCACGCCGGGGGGCCGATCCGACTCGACGAGGCGGCGAAGGGCGCGACGATTGCCCGCTCCCTTTCCCGCGGTCCAGGCCGCGGGCATTCGCCGCCACCACATGCACCAGCAGCCCGCGCACGCGCCACGAGCGCCGAACAGTCGGGCCAGGTCGTCCCATCGTTCAGGAGTCGCCGGCTCCACGCGCACCCGCGCGCCCGCCTCTCCCTTCGCACGCCCACCGGCGCGTCCCTTCCCCCGCGCAGCGCTCACCTCCCGAGATCCTCCAGCACCAAGGCCGGCGGCTCGACCGCGCGATCGCCGATCGTGTAGGCGGAGCCGGCGATCGCCGCCCAGTCGGGCGCGTCGCGGTGCGCTTCGATCAAGGCCAGCGCTTCTCCCGGCGCGACGGCATCGCCGACCTTTCGGAGCAGCCGAATTCCGACCGATCCGTCCACGACGTCGTCCTTCGTCCGCCGGCCCCCGCCCATCGCGACGAGAAGCCGGCCGAGCGCGCCGCCGTCGAGCGCCGTCACCGTGCCGCCCGTCGAGGCCAGCACCTTGGTCTCGGTGCCCGCCCGCTTCATTCGCGACGGATCGGTCACGACCCGGGGATCGCCTCCCTGGGCCTGAATGAACCGCTCGGCGCACCGCATGGCCTCGCCCAGTTCGAGCGCGCGGTCGAGTCTCGCCTCCGCCTCGTGCCGCTCGCGCGCGACACCGGCCATCACGAGCATGGCGGCGCCGAGCGTCCGCGTGAGTTCCGTGAGATCGGCCGGCGCTTTTTGCCGGAGCACGTCGATCGCCTCCGCCGTTTCGCTGGCGTTCCCGATCGCCGCCCCGAGCGGCTGATCCATCGCCGTCACGAGCGCGCGCGCATTCCGGCCCAGCGCCTTGGTCACCTCCGTCAGCTCCCGGGCCAGCGCCACCGCGTTCTCCCGGCTCCGCATGAAGGCGGCGAGACCGCACTTGACGTCGAACACGATCCCCGAAGCGCCCGTCGCCACCTTCTTCGAGACGATGCTCGACACGATCAGCGGGATCGACTCGACCGTCCCCGTCACGTCGCGGAGCGCGTAGAGGGCGCCGTCCGCCGGTGCCAGGTCGTCGCTCTGCCCGGAGATCGCGACGCCGACGCGGCGAATCTGCGACTCGAACTCGGCCGCGGAGAGCCGCGTTCGAAAGCCCGGAATCGCCTCGAGTTTGTCGAGCGTCCCGCCCGTGTGTCCGAGGCCTCGGCCGGCGAGCATCGGGACCATGGCGCCGCACGACGCCACCCAAGGCGCGAGGGCGATCGACACCTTGTCCCCGACGCCTCCCGTCGAGTGCTTGTCGACGGTGGGTCGGCCGACACCCTTCCAGTCGAGCGTCCGCCCGGAGCGAAGCAGCGCCTCGGTCAGGGCGACGGTCTCGTCCCGCTTCATCCCGCGGAGGTAGACGGCCATGAGGAGCGCGGCCGACTGGTATTCGGGAACGGTTCCCCCGGCGACGCCCTGGATCCAGGAGTCGATTTGGCTCCGTTCGAGCGCGAGGCCGTCGCGCTTCCGCGCGATCGCGTCCTGGATCGAGTGAGCCGGCGTCACGGGGCGAGGGTCAGTACTCGGTGAAGGGCCGCGGCAGGAGCGAACGAAGCGGAACGGACTCGGGGGCGCCGTCTTTGCCCTCGAGCACGAGCGTCAGGTCGGGTGCATGCTCGATCAGGATCTGACGGCACGCGCCGCACGGCACGCAGGGGCGAAGCGACTCGGCGACGATGGCGAGACGCCGAAATCCGCGGGCGCCGCGCGCAATCGCGCCGAAGACGGCGTTTCGCTCGGCGCAGAGGGTGAGTCCGAGGCTCAC
>DATEND010000276.1:0-3448 GCA_035275245.1 Candidatus Eiseniibacteriota bacterium | reverse complement strand
CTGACATGATGCCCGACCTCGACACGCGGATGCTGGACGTGGCCCAGAAGTACGGGCGCTACCGGGCGCAGGCCTACCGCTTCACGTTCGACGCCGTCAAATTCACCGCAGATCGAAACTACCTGGCCACGCGCGAGCTGCGTCACGTGACCGGGCCGGAAGTATTGGAGGGAATCCGAGACTTAGCCCTCGGCCGCTTCGGCTTCATGGCGAAGACGGTGTTCGAGGAGTGGGGCGTGAAGGTGACCGAGGACTTCGGCCACATCGTCTTCCACCTGGTGAAAGAGGGAATCCTGAGCAAGACCGACTCCGACCGCGTCAGCGACTTCGCGCGCGGGTTCGATTTCACCGACGCCTTCGTCCGGAATTTCGACTGGCTCGAGCAGTTCGCCCACAAACGGGCGCCCCGGTCGTAGGCGCCGTGCCCCGATCCAAGCCCCACGAGCGGAGCGCCTCGCTCCGATTGCTGCGTTATCTAAGGCCGTACGAGGGCCGCCTCGTCCTGACGGCATGCCTCATGGTCGCGTTCGCGATCCTGAGCGGCGCCTCGATCGGGATGATCTCCCCGTTCATCAAGGTGCTGATCACGCCGCGCCATCAAGCCGTGTTGCCGGCGGACCACGCCGCGAGCGATCCGCTCGCGTTCCCGGGAAGTTCGGGATTCGGGAGCTTGGGGGTGCCGGACGTCGTGACCGGGCGGACGGCGCCCGACTCGTCCTTGGCCGCGAGTGGGTTGGCCGCGGGAACCGAGGGCGTGGCGACGGGAGCGACGCCGCTCGCGACCCGAATCAACGCCTGGAAGAATCGCCTTCGAACGTGGTTCGAGCACTTCTTCCTGACCGGCGACCCGACGCGCTCCCTCACCCGCATCAGCCTCGCGTTGCTCGTGATCTTCCTGCTCAAGAACGCGGTCGACTATCTCCAGAACGTGCTCACGGTCTGGGTGGAGCAGGCCGTGATTCGGGATCTTCGAAACGAGGTGTACGCGCACCTGCAGCAGCTCTCGCTCTCGTTCTTCCACTCGAAACGGGCCGGAGCGCTCCTATCCCGGCTGACGAACGACATCGCGCTCGTCCGCGGTGCTTTGGCGGCGGGATTCAGCAACCTGATCAAGTCGACGCTCCTCCTCGGCGTGTGCCTCTTCTGGATCTTCTTCACGTCTTGGCGCCTGGCCCTCGTGTCGTTGCTCGTGATACCGCCCTCGGTCGTCTTCATCGTGTGGCTCGGCCGAAAGCTCCGCCGCCGGAGCGGGATCACGCAGGAGCGGATGGCGGACCTGAACGTGATCCTGCAGGAGACGCTCTCCGGAATCCGGGTCGTGAAGGCGTTCGCCATGGAGCGATTCGAGCAGCGGAAGTTCGAGCGCGCGGCGCAGGAGTATTTCCGCTCGTTCGTGAAGCAACGGCGTCTGGGCGCCCTCGCGGGACCGCTCTCCGAGTACCTCGGCGTCCTGGCGGCGGTGGCCGTGCTCTGGTACGGCGGCCGGGAAATTCTGGTGAAGCAGGCGATCGAGCCGCAGCAGTTCTTCATTTTCCTCTTTGCCATGCTTCAATCGATGGGGCCTCTGAAGTCGCTCTCCAACGTGAACGCCACCATCCAGGAGGGGCTCGCCGCCGCGGATCGGATCTTCCGCATCCTCGACACCGAGCCGACGGTCACGAGCCTGCCCGGGGCGCGCACGGCGGTGGGGATCCGCTCCGGCATCGAATTCGAGGGGGTCTCCTTCCGATACGAAACGGGGCCGGACGTGCTCAAGGACGTCTCGTTCCGCGCGAACGCCGGCGAGGTCGTGGCGCTGGTGGGGCCGAGCGGCGCAGGGAAGTCCACGCTCGTCGACTTGGTGGCGCGGTTCTACGATCCGACGGAGGGACGGATCCTGCTCGACGGCGTGGATCTTCGGGACTACGAGCTGGGATCGCTGCGCGGCCAGCTCGGGGTCGTGACCCAGGAGCCGATCCTCTTCAACGACTCCATTTGGCACAACATCGCCTACGGCGCCGAGGACGCGACGGAGGACGCGGTCGCGCATGCAGCGCGCGCGGCCAACGCGGAGCGATTCATCACCGACATGCCGGAGGCGTATCAGACCCGGATCGGCGACCGCGGCGTCCGGCTCTCGGGCGGCGAGCGGCAGCGAGTGGCCATCGCCCGCGCGATCTTCAAGGACCCGCGGCTCCTCCTCCTCGACGAGGCGACGTCGAATCTGGATTCCGAATCGGAGCTCCTGGTCCAGGAGGCGCTGGAAACACTCTTCAACGGGCGGACCGTATTCGTGATCGCGCACCGGCTCTCGACGATTCAGCGCGCGAACCGGATCCTCGTGCTCGACCAAGGGCGGATCGTCCAAACGGGAACGCACGCCGAGCTGGTCTCGGCCCCCGGTCTCTATCAGAAGCTCCACCGTCTGCAGTTTCGCCTCGCGGAGGCCGACGTCCGAGACCGGGCCAGCTGACGCATGGCGCGCGGATCGGCGCTGGTCGTTCGATTCTCCTCGCTGGGAGACGTCCTCCTCGCGGCCCACGTTCCCTCGTATCTCCGGCAGGGTGAACCCGGACGCCGCGTGCTTTTTCTCACGAAGGAGCGCTTCGCCGGCGCCCTGCGCGGCCATCCCGACGTCGATCGCTTCTACATGCTGGAGGATGGAAGCTTGGACCCGGCAAAGCCGGCGCCGCTCGGCGTGCGCGGCGGCTTGGGCGACCTGATCGCGTTCCTGCGACGCGAGAACGTCGACGAGGTGATCGACCTTCACCAATCGCTCCGCTCTTCCCGCGTGGTCTCGGCCTTCGACCGCGCCCGCCGGACGATCGCGCCCAAGCACGGCCTTCGGCGTCGCCTGATGGTGCATGCGCGGTGGCTTCGTCCCGAGCCGCTTCCGCCTCTCCTCCGCGTCTACCGCTCCCTCGCGGGCCTCGCCCCGGGGGCCCCCGGTCCGAAGCCATGGCTCAGGGCCGCGCTCACGGAGTCGGAGGCGGCGCGCGCGCGCGCCGCGTTGGGCGCGGACGCTCGAGGCTTCGTGCTCTACGGAGCGGGTGCTCGCTGGGAGACGAAGCGCTGGCCGGCGGGGCACTTCGTCGCGTTGGCGATGGCGGTCGAGCGCGAGTTCGGCCTCGTCCCGCGTTTCGCGCTCTCGCCGGACGAAGCGCCATTGGGAGCGGAACTCCTTCGCCTCCTCCCGGATGCACGACGCAATACGATCGTCGCGGGTGATTTTCGCGAGACGGCCGCGCTCGGGTCCTTCGCGCGCGCGATCGTCTCGAACGACTCCGCGGTGCTCCACCTGGGCCCGGCGCTCGGCGTGCCGGCGCTCGCGCTCTTCGGAAGCACGGTGCCCGCGTTCGGCTTCGCGCCGCAGGGGCCGCACGACCTGGTGGCGGAGATCCCGCTCGGCTGCCGCCCGTGCGACGTCCACGGGAAGCGGCGCTGCCCCCTCGGCCATCACAACTGCATG
>DATEND010000275.1:0-3998 GCA_035275245.1 Candidatus Eiseniibacteriota bacterium | reverse complement strand
CACGGAGGTCGCGCTCGGCTTTCGCGCGCGGCCCTACGCGCGCTATTTCGGAATCGGTCCCGGAACGGACGACGACGCCGAATCGTTCTACAGCCAGGAGTCGGCCTGGGCGGGCGCGAGCCATCGGCGCGCGCTGGGCGGCGGCGTCCACGTCCAGGGGGACGTCCTCTATTCGAGCATTTCAGCCGGCGCCTCCGGAACCGAGGAGAAACCCGCCATCGAGGAGGAGTTCGACGGGGCGCTTCCCTTGGGCTATGGGTTCCACAGCCACGGGTGGACCGTAGGCGCTCAGCTTTCGCACGAGAACGGCTTCGGACCGGGCCGCGCGACGCACGGCGGACTGCGACGAATTCGGGCGTCGCGCTTCATCGCCACCTCCGACGACGACGCGGCGTTCTGGGCGTTTCGGGGCGAGGCGCAGCAGTACCTGACGCTTTGGTTTCCGTATCGCGTGCTCGCGCTGCGAGGATTCGTTTCCTGGATCGAATCGTCCCCGGGCAAGGACGTGCCGTTCCAGCGCCTTCATTCGAACGACGATCCCGACCTCCTGCGCGGATACCGGGACTTTCGGTTCCGCGATCGCGGCATGGCGGTCCTCTCCGCCGAATATCGCTGGCCCCTCTGGACGAACAAGACGCCCGGCGGCTCGGGCGTCGACCTCTACCTCCTGAGCGACGTGGGGCAGGTGTTCCACGATGCGAACGAGCTCGGCGGCGGAAACCTGACGTTCTCCTATGGCGGCGGCCTTCGCCTCGAATCTTCGACCAAGTTCAAGGCTCGCCTCGAACTCGCGTGGAGCGACGAGGGGATGCAGTTCCGCCTCCGTGCCGATCAGATCTTCCACTTCATGAAGGGGGGCCTCTTCCTTGGCCGCGATCCTGTTCCCGACCGCTAAGGCCGGGCGAGCGCCCACCGCCGCGAGTCGCGTCGAGGGAGGGCTGGCGCTCGCGCTCCTTTTCGCCGCGCTCGCCGCCCTCAGCACGATCGTGGGGCTCGCCGCCTCGGCGACCCCGGCGCGCGCCGGCCTGCCGCCGCTCAGCGATCGGGTCCCCGACTGGGAGGAGGACGACCGTCGCGAAATCCCCCTTCCGAAGGAGCGCGATCCGAATCTCCTTCGAGACGGCATCGACGAGAGCCTATTTCGGCCGGCCGGCCGGCTCTTCCACCCCGGCCGAGCCGTACGCAGGGTCGGCGCGCTCTTCGGCGGAGATCGGGCGCGGGCCGCGCTGAACGTGAACGCGATCGACGAGGTACCGAACTCGGCATGGTTCACGAACCGGATCGGGCTCTATCCCGTGACACCGGCGGCGGCCGCGCGCGGTCCCGCCCGAAACGAAGGTCCGGACAAGAGCGGACCGTGGACGATCGTTCGCGCGAAGAGCGAGGGCGTCACGCCCGGGTTCACGATCAAGGACGCGAGCGGCGTCACCTACTTCATCAAGTTCGACCCGCCGTGTTGTCCCGGCAGCTCGACCGCCCCCGGCGTGATCACGGGGCGCGCGCTCCACACGATCGGATACAACGTGCCCGAGGATTTCATCACGTCGTTTCGCCGCGAGGATTTGATCCTGGGCGCGAAGGTTTCCCTGACGGACCCGAGCGGCGTCAAGCGGCCGATGGTCACGGCCGACATCGACTCGATCTTGGCGCGCGTCGCGGCCGCCCCGGACGGATCCTGGCGCGCGATCGCGAGCCGCCTCCTCGATGGGAAGCCGGTGGGTCCCTTCAACTGGGAAGGCCGCCGCAAGGACGATCCATCCGATCGCGTGAATCACGAAGATCGCCGCGAGCTTCGGGCCATGCGCGTCTTCGCCGCGTGGCTCGCCCACTTCGACACGAAGCAGCACAACTCGCTCGACATGTACGTCGAGGAGGGCGGGCGTCACTACCTGCGCCACTACTTCATCGACTTCGCGAGCACGCTGGGCGCCGGCGCATCGGGGCCGTTCCCCAAGGCGAACTTCGAGTACGCGGGCGACATCTCCGCGTCCTTCAGCCGCATGATCGCGCTGGGCTTCCACGAGGACGATTGGCGAAAGCTCAAACGCCCGGATGGACTCGAGGAAGTCGGCTACTACGAGTCCGTGGAGTTCGACCCGGCCGAGTGGAAGCCGCTCAATCCCAACGCGGCCTTCGCGAATCTCACGAACCGAGACGGCTACTGGGCGGCGAAGATCATCTCGTCGTTCACCGACGCCCACATCGACGCGCTCGTGGACGAGGGCCGGTATCGCAGCCCCGACGCGGCGCGTTGGATCGCGCGCGGAATGGCGGAACGCCGCGACAAGATCGCGCACTACTGGTTCGACCGCGTGGCCCCGCTCGACTTCTTCACCACGGATGGAGCGCGGTTCGCCTTCCGGGATCTCGGCGTGGAGCGCGGGATCTACCTGGACAACACGAGCGCGTATCGGATTCGGGTCGCCGCCTGCGACGCGGATCGGAACACGGGCGAATGGACCAAGTGGATCGACGGGGAACGACCCGAATTCGACCTCACCGAGAACGGAGCCACCGAGGCGATGAACCGCGACGATCCCGCGCGTCGCCCGTTCCTGGCGGTCGAGGCGGCCGTCTCTCGCGCGGGGAAGTGGAGCGATCCCGTGCGGGCGTACGTGGCGCGCGCGAGCGGAAGGGTCGTGGCGATCGAGCGTTGACGGAGCGAATCGAGATCCCCGCCGCTATTCTTTGAGTTTCTCCGCCTGTGCCCGCCGCAGTTCCTCGAGGTTGATCGCGATCGATTCGCTCGATTCGAGCAGACGATCGAGCGCCGCCTGCGCATCGCGCGTCGGCCCGCGCTTCCGCCGCGTGTCCTCCAAGAACGGCCAGAGCCGCCTCCGAATTTCGGGGGGAAGCGACGTCTCGAGGTACTCGAGCGCGGTTCCGCGCAGCAGCGGATCGTCGGTGTGGAGTCCGCGGAAGGCGATCTGGAGCGGCTCTCGCGGCATCGCCAAAGAGAGGATCGTGAAGACGTGTTCGAGGCTCCGGTTCGCCCGCGACCGGATCACTTCGTCCACGACCGGCGACCAACCGGCGTCGTCCATCTGGTCTAAGAGGCGCTGGCCCTCCCAGACGCGTGTCTCCACGGCCACCTCGCGGAGCGCCGCGGCGAACACCTCCCGCGAATCGATCGCGATCGACGGCTCGATGTCCCGAAGGTGGCTCAACGCCCGTCCGGACCGATAGCGGACCTCGAACCGCCGGTCCGCGAGCCCGCGGAAGAGGCCGTCGGCGGCTCGCTGGTCGCGAAACGTCGCGAGGACGAGGGGGACGCGGCGCCGAATCGCGAAGTCGCACTCCGGATCGAGAAGCCGCCGGACCAGCTCCTCCGTGGCGTCGGGACCCATCCGGCGAAGCGCGCCCACGACGTCCCGCGCGACGTCGTCCCAGGCGAGAAGCGGCACCACGATCGGAACGAGGGACGGTGTGAGCGGGGCCTCGCGGAGCGCGCGCACCACCGCGCGCGGATCCCGGGACGAGAGCGCCCGCACGCGCGTCGTCTCGGGATCGTCGGGCCGAACGATCGGAACAGACCCGGAGGAGGCGTCTGCGCGCTCGTCAAACCGAGGCAGCGTCATGAACTGGCTCAGCGCGAAGGCGCCGGTCTGGAGGATCGCGGATCGCGTGGTGGAGTCCGCCGCCTGCTCCAGGTCGAGTTGAACCGCCCGGGTCAGGAGGCTCTTCTCGAGGGTTCGCTTGTAGCCCGCGTGCAGCGTGATCGCGACGCCAACCGCGGCGAGCGAGAAACCGAGCGAAGCGAGGAGAATCGGCCGGTCCGCCCCCAACGCGAAGGTCATCAGGGCCGCCTGGACGAGCCCCGCGCCCAGGACGTCCCCGACGCGCGCGGCGCCGACGTCGACCAGGGTCTTGACCGATCGCTTGTCGCGGTCGGCGACCGGCGTGAACAGGAGCTCGTAGCCGGCGCGGTAGAGCGAGTTGCTGAGCACCGACTCCGAGCCGCGGAGAATGGCGGCGCTCGGGAAGCCGGGGAGGGCGAG
>DATEND010000274.1:0-2494 GCA_035275245.1 Candidatus Eiseniibacteriota bacterium | reverse complement strand
TCTCCCCGGGCTCACACTGCCGGGGTCTTGAGTATCGCGCTGCTTTTCGCGCTCGCTGCGATCGTCGTCTGGCGGAGGGCACCGCGTACCCCGACCCCCGGATCCATCGGCCGCATCCGAGGGCTCTCTTCGTTGCCACCTCCCTCGCTCGCCACCGCGGGTGCAATGTTCTCATTGCCGCCCCCGCTCCGAGCCCTCTCTCTCGCACCTCCCCCCGATTTCTCCCATCAAAAGCCGGTCACGCACGCAGATTCCATTCGATTCGTCTTCCGGGATCGCGCGTTCCGCGCCGTCGCGTCGTTCGGTCTCATCAATGGCTCCGCACATTCGGTCATCGCCTACGTGGTCCTTTCGGCGCTCGAGCGGAGCGAACAGAATCTCGCGGCCCAGTACGGTATTCTCCGCTTCGCCGAGCCGATCACCGTCGCGCTCGTGCCGGCGATCGTTGCCCCAGCCTTCATACGTAGAGCCGGCATCCGGGGCACGTTCATTGCGCCGGCGGTCGCCATCCTCGTCGCCGTCGCCGCGCTCGCCATCTCCGACCGGCCATGGGTGGTGATCGCGATCGAGATCGTGACGAACGTCGCGTTCGGCCTGGAGTACGCCGGTTTCGCCGCATCCCTGACGGAGATTCCGGAGAGACTACGGGCTCGAACGAGCGTTCTCCTCGAAGGCACGGTCTACCACCTTGGGTACATCGCCGGTGTCGCGCTCCTCGTCGCTTCGGCGGCGAGCGCCAGGATCGCCGGGCACGGCAGCGACGCGGCTCGCGCGATTGCCCTCGCGGTTACGTTCGCGCTGAGCCTCTTGGGGCTCCAAATGGCTCGCCGCTTCCGTGCGAGGTTCGGCGGTAGGCGTGCCGGTTGAACGCACCCCGGTCCGGCCGCCTAGCACTACTGGGGCAGTTCCTCACTACCAGATCGTTGCATCGAGACCCGGGGACACCCGAAGGGGTGGAGTAGCTGGTAGATCGGCGCCGGAGGTGCCGTGGGGGTGGGGCCCTGTTCCGGGCGAAGCCCCGGCGGGGATGGGGGCGAAGCCCCCGAAGACAAAGGGAGAGTGCCAGGCGGCGAAGCCGCCTTCGCGCGAAGCGCGGGCTTGGCCAAAGGCGGGCACGACTTTGGCCAAGTGGCACTACGGGTTCGGCGTCGCCGTCGTGAAGCGGAACTCCACACGACGGCTCTTTCGGTTGGTCTCTTCTTCCGTGGCAGCGACGACGGGTTCCGACGATCCCTTTCCAACGGAGGTCACCCGCGCCTCGGGCACTCCGCGTTGGATCAGGTACGCGCGCACCGCATCGGCCCTCGCTCGCGACAAGCGCAGGTTGTTCGGCTCGTTGCCGGTGCGATCCGTGTGGCCCACGATTTCAACGTTCACCGCGGGGTTACCGAGCAGCACCGCTGCTGCGGTGTCGAGCACCGTGAGCGATGCCGGCGTCAACGCGGCCGTACCGCGCGTGAAATCAATCGCCTCGAGGTTACGAATGGTGGGAGCAGGAGGCGGAGGTGCGGGCGTCTCGTCGGGGCAGCCGTCCTCGTCGTCGATCCCGTTCTTGGTTTCGGGTTCCGTGGGGCATCGGTCGAGACGGTCGACGATCGCATCGCCGTCACGGTCCGCGTCGGGACAGCCGTGATTCTCTGCGATCCCCGCCTGCGCAGGGCAACGATCCTCGACGTCGACGATCTTGTCGTGGTCGGCGTCGGGGCAGCCGCCCTGATCCTTCGGCCCTCCAGCATCGGGACACTTGTCTTCGCGGTCGGCGATCCCATCTTGATCGCGATCGGTGTCGAGCGGGCAGCCGTAGTTGCGCACGGGCCCTGGCCGATCAGGGCACTTGTCGAGTTTGTCGCCCACGCCGTCGTGATCCTCGTCGGCAATGAGCGGCCCCCGTCCGCGCTCCTCGGGTGGTGGCGGAGCCGGAAAGCGACCATAGATCGCCATACTCCATTCGCCATCGAAAGCGATCGAGGTCCCCTCCTGACCCTTGAGAGCGAACCATCTGGCGCTGCCGCAAAGTCCCCACCAATCGCCCACATCGATGCGCACGCCGGTTCCCGCCATCGCTGCAGCGCGCCCTTCGCTCGCGTACTTCAAAGGGTCGGACGGAGAAGCCACGAACACCGCGCCGCCGGCCGACAGGAATGGCCGCACGCTGCCCGAGAGCAGGTTCACGATGCCGCCGGCACGGAAGGCAGGGACTGTGATGCCTGCCCCTTCGGCCGTGTTGGTCGGCACCACCCCGACCTCCAACTCTGCGCCGAAGCGCGCCACCGGGAAATAGGCGAACCGCGCGCCGAGCATCGCGCCGTTCTTCAGAGCCGTCTCGGGACTGGTGGGCGAGGACCGGCCGAGCGCGTTACGCGCCGAGAAAAAATGCTGTCCGCCGACCGCGCTCACCTCCACTTCGGCCAGAGCGCTCCCGGCGTCGAGAACGCAATAGCAAATCAGGGCGACGGCGGAGGCAAGCGGCTTCACGGTGCGGTCGGGGCGGGTT
>DATEND010000273.1:0-3068 GCA_035275245.1 Candidatus Eiseniibacteriota bacterium | reverse complement strand
TCGCGCCGGGAAGGGACTACCAGCGCCTCAAGCGTGAGCTGGTCGAACGATTCGGCAAGCTCGAGGACCCCACGACGGGGGACCGGATCGTGCGTCGGGTCTACCAGCGGGAGGAACTCTACAAGGGCCCGTACTTCAACGAAGCGCCCGATCTCGTCGTGGGTTTCGAGAAGGGCTATCGAGTCTCGTGGCAGACGTCGCTCGGGGGCATTCCGCGCGAGGTGCTCGAGCCGAACGAGCGCCGTTGGAGCGCCGACCATTGCTCGATCGATCCGGATCAGGTGCCCGGCGTCTTCTTCTCGAGCCGCCCGATCGGCGCCGGGACGGCGCGCATCGAGGACATAGCACCGTCGGTACTCCGGCGCCTGGGCGTGACGCCGCCGTCGGACATGGACGGCAAGGACCTCGGCCTGCGGTGAGCGGCGCGCCCTCGACCGTCTCCGCGCCGTGATCGAACGCCTGCGGCTCTACTGGGAGCTGACGCGGCCCTTCACGCTGGTGGCGCCGGCGCTCGGGATGTTCACGGGGAGCGTCATCGCCCTCGGTGCCTCTCCGGCGATCCCGCTCACGCCGTGGGTCGGTGTGAAGATCGCGCTCGGCACGCTCATGGCGGCCGTGTTGAACGCAGCTTCGAACACCCTCAATCAGGTCACCGACCTGGAAGCCGATCGGATCAACAAGCCGGACCGACCAATCCCGTCGGGACGCGTGTCGGCGGAGGAGGCGCTCCGGCTCTCGGGCTGGCTCTACGTCGCCGCGTTCCTCCTCGCGACGCCGGTGGGACCCCAGTGCACCCTCCTCGCCGGGACTGCCGCCGTGCTCACGGTCCTCTATTCCGCGCCGCCGTTTCGCCTGAAGGCGGTCCCCTACCTCGCGAACCTCGTAATCGCGGTTCCCCGCGGCGTGCTGCTCAAGGTGGCGGGATGGTCGTGCGTGCGCGACTTCGGGCGGATGGAGCCCTGGTACATCGGCGCGATCTTCGGGCTCTTTCTGCTCGGCGCCACGACGACGAAGGACTTCGCGGACATCCGCGGCGACCGCGCCGCGGGCTTCCGGACCCTGCCGGTGGTTCTGGGGACCCGGCGGGCGGCATGGCTCACGGCGCCGTTTCTCGTCTTTCCCTTCTTTCTGATCCCCTACGGCCTCCACCAGGGCCTTCTGAGCGGCGCTTCCTGGGTTCTCTACTCGTTGACCGCGGTCCTGGCGGCGTGGGGCGCCTACGTCGCCTGGCTGATGCTCCGCCGGCCCGACGACTTGGCCCAGACCGAGAACCACCCCTCCTGGACCCACATGTACGTGATGATGTTCGTGGCGCAGATTGCCTTCGCGCTTGCGTACATCGGGCGAACGCCGGGGTGACGTTCCGCCCCGGCCGGCGGAAATGAAAACGGGCGCCGCCCGAAGGCGTCGCCCGATGCATCCGGTATATCGAGGAAGGGGGGGACCCAGAGCCTCGTCAGCCTCTCACCGCGTGAGAGGGGTACTTCAAGACCACCTGTCGATTGCTACTACCCCAACTTATGGCGTCGGGGTTTCGCAGTTGTGCGTAGCGTGCGCCGCGATGATGTTGAAGTCGGGCGCGCTCACCACACCGTCCGAGTCGAGATCACGCCAGTACGCGAACGGGGTCGGCGTGGACAACTCCGCCACGATCGTATTGAAATCGCCCGGATCCACCGCCACACCCTGGTTTAGGGTCGTCGTCAACCCGCCCACGTGATCGAAATTCTTGATCCGTAGGATGTACGTCCCGATCGCCGAACCCGACGTCAACTTGCCCGACAACTTGAACCCAAGCGCGAACACCGGAAGCTCGGTATCGTAGTGTCCCCACTTCCGGTTCGGATTCCGAAGCGTCACGCCAGGAACCAACGGATCCGCACCAGCGAACGTGATGAACGTCTCACCACTCGCGTTTGTCGGCGCATCCGCCGTGATGCAACGCACGTCCGGGCACAACGGAGAGGGGTTGAAGGCGCTGTTCGAAATCACCGAATCCGCGCCGATCCCCGAGAAACCCTGCGCCGCCGTTCCACCGTTGAACAGCACACAGATGTCCGCCGCCGCCACTCCCGGAATCCCGTTCCCGTTCACATCCAAAACCGTAACCTTCAAACGAGCGTTATTCGGCAAGCTCGCTCCGCCAGTCTCGTTGTTCGGACACACACGGAAGAATCTCGTCGCGAGCGTCCCCTCCACTGGAGCTGCCGTTGTCCCAGTCTGGGGCACGAAGAACGATTTCGTATTGTCCGGAACTCCGGCCGTCGCTGGGATCGCCACCGCGAACAACGCCAGCGACGCGATGACAACCAAGGAGACCTTCCACCTTTCGTGCATCTTCATCCTCCGCGTCGAGGGACATGCCCCCGACCTTGGTTTAGTCCGAAACATCCGCGACCGCCTGTCCCGGGCGTCCGCAGTGCTTCGAACGCGTTCCGCCGACCGGATGTGAATCCCCGCGTCCCGATCGACGACTCCAGAGCCCAACATGGGGGTCCGTGTCCCCCAACTGCGGCGGCGGGAGATGCCTCCCGTGGCTTCCCAGCCGCCCTACCCCCCGGCCACTCGGTTCCGAGTTGGCCGGGTTGCAAATGGATGAGGGGCGCGGCTAACCCTGCGCGCGCCCCTCATGAGTTGTCGTACCGTCTCTTGCGAGACGGGTGAATCAACTAACGGTAGAGATCCTTGATCTTGCCCCAGGTCGTTTCCTTCACGTCCGTAGGTCCCGCCGTACCGCAGACGTCGGACCAGTCAACGCCAAGCGTAATGGTGTTATTAGCGTTGCCTCCGGCGCAATCGGGGGACCCGAACGACGTAAGGGCAACCCCGGATCCGCTCGTCGAAGCAACGATCGAGAGCTGCGTCGACGTCGACACGGTGATGGCCTGCGTGCCGAGGCGATACGTGCCAGCCGGGACTGCGGTACCGGAGCCACGACCGACCCAGCGATCGTTTCCGGCGATACCCGTTCCTGGGAAGAGGTTCACGCCGAAGCTCAACGCCGGGTTGCTGGTCCAGGTGCCGTAGGTCACGCCGCCCGTGGAGCGAAGGATGAACGTATAGGAGTT
>DATEND010000272.1:0-4620 GCA_035275245.1 Candidatus Eiseniibacteriota bacterium | reverse complement strand
CGTCTCGTCGGGCACGGTGCCGGTGCCGAAGGTCTCGATGAAGACGCCGACCGGCTGCGCCTTGCCGATGGCGTAGGCGACCTGCGCCTCGCAGCGGCTGGCCAGGCCGGCGGCCACGACGTTCTTGGCGACCCAGCGCATCGCGTAGGCGGCCGAGCGGTCGACCTTGGACGGGTCCTTGCCGGAGAAGGCACCGCCACCGTGGCGGGCCATGCCGCCGTAGGTGTCGATGATGATCTTGCGGCCGGTCAGGCCGGCGTCACCCATCGGGCCGCCGATGACGAAGGTGCCGGTCGGGTTGACCAGCATCCGGTAGCCCTCGGAGGGCAGGTCGACGTCGGCGAGCACGTGGTCGATGACGTGCTGCTTGATGTCGGCCTCGAGCGTGGCGTGCTCGACGTCGGGGTCGTGCTGGGTCGAGAGCACGACGGTGTCGATCCGCTGCGGGACGTTGTTGACGTATTCGACCGTCACCTGCGACTTGCCGTCGGGGCGCAATTCCGGAAACTTCCCGGAGCGCCGCGCGTCGGCGAGCGCTTTCGTCAGCTTGTGGGCCAGGAGGATCGGCAGCGGCATGAGCTCCGGGCTCTCGCGGACGGCGTAGCCGAACATCAGCCCCTGATCGCCCGCCCCCTTCCGATCGACGCCGAGCGCGATGTCGCTCGACTGCTCGTCGATCGCGACCAGGACCGAGCACGTCTCCCAGTCGAATCCGTAGTGCGGATCGTCGTAGCCGATCGCCCGGATCGTCTCCCGGACGATCTTCGCGATGTCGACGTAGCAGTCGGTGGTGATCTCGCCGGCGACCAGGGCCAGGCCCGTCGTCACCAGCGTTTCGCACGCGACGCGGCCGCGGGGATCCTTGGCCAAGATGGCGTCGAGGACGGCGTCGGAGATCTGATCGGCGACCTTGTCCGGGTGCCCCTCGGTCACCGACTCCGAGGTGAAGAGCATGGAATGACCGACTGACTTGGTGCTCCGGACTGCGGGTGCCGGCTGCTGTGTTGCCTGAGGATTCATGAAACCTGGACCTCCGATGAGTCGCCCACGTTGAGCCGCTGGTAGGCGCCGCGCACGATCGCGCTCTCCCCGACCACGGATCGGTCGAGCAGCGCGTCCTCTACGACGGCACCCTCGTTCACGATGGAGTTCTTGACGACGGATCGATACACGCGCGCCCCGGCGCCGATCGACGCGTGTGGACCGATCACCGAGTGGAGCACGTCCGCCCCGGGATCGAGCGCCACGGGCGGAATAATGACGACGCCCGGCCTGGCGGCGTTCCCTCCCGAGGGGCCGGGCGCAGCATCCAGAAGCGCGCGGTTCGTTTCGAGCAGCGCTTCGGTCTTGCCACAATCATACCAGTCTTCCACGGGGAACGGACGGAGCACTTCCCCGCGCTTCACGAGGAGCGCCAAGGCGTCCGTGAGCTGAATTTCTCCCCGCGTCCGCTTCCCGTTCAGCGCCACGTCGTCGAGCGCCTCGAAGAGCGCCGGCGCGTGCTCCAGGTAATAGAGTCCGACGACGGCCAGGTTCGATTCGGGCCGCTCCGGCTTCTCGACGAGCGACGTGATTCGGCCGTCCGAGACCGTGACGACGCCGAACCGCCGCGGATCCTCCACGGCCTTGACGCCCACCCACGAGCCGCCCGCGAGCAACCCGTCGAGCGCGGCACGCACGATCGTGTCGCCGAGGACGATCAGGAGCGGCGCCGCCCCGACGTCGTCCCGCGCTTGGAGGACCGCGTGCCCCAGGCCGAGCGGCGTCTCCTGCACGACCGCCGTCACGCGGAGGTCGGTGCGCGACGCTCCGTACGCGCGAAGGCGCTCGCCCTGGTCCCCAGGGCCGACGACGAGGACGACCCGCTCGACGTCGACCGCGGCGACCTGATCCAGGATGTGGCCCAGGATCGGCTTCCCCGCGACGGCAAGGAGCGCCTTCGGCGTCGTTACCGTGTGCGGCTTCAACCGAGTCCCGGCCCCCGCGACCGGAATGACGACGATCGGCTTCAACGAAGCAACGCTTTCTTCAGCGACTCGACTCCGGGAAGGGCGCTCGGATCGGTGCCGTTCCCGATCGCCAGGTAGTACGAAACAAGATCGCCGATGGCCACGCTTCGAAAGAGCCGCGTCATCGGATCCGGCCCATCCACCGCCACCGTTTCCACGCGAGCGCCGCGCTTCGCCAGATGCGTGCGAAGCCAGTCGAACCGCTTGGCGATGCGGGGGTGATCCGCCGCGTCGCGGAGCAGCACGACTCCCATCTTTCGGGCAAAGCCCTTCGGGTAGATCAAGCCGTCCACCTCATTATGGGTCATCTCCGGGACGGCGGACGCCCAGGCGAGGTGTTTCGAGTTCTCGTTCAGCTGTCCCTTCCATCGGAGCGCCACCGGCGCCTGGGTCCGCTCCGCGCCCAACACCAAGATCGGGCGGCCGGCCAGGCGTATCGCCAGTTTTTTGGCAGAGTTGCGAGATTGTACCACACTCCGTCCGTTGGTGGAAATGACCTCCTCGACCCCCTTCGCCGCGGCCTCGAGGCGCCCTGCCGCCGAGGCGACGACGCCCACGTGCTCGGCGAGGTGGGCCAGCGTCGAAAACGAGTACCCGAGGGCGGCTCGAGGCGGGTGGCCGGCCGGGAGCGTCGCGACGGGCACCCGGTCCTGGGCGGCCAACGCCCCGAGGGCGCCCCCCGTGGTGAGGACGACCGATCGCGCGTCCAGACCCCGGAGCGCGCGATAGGACGCGAGCGTCTCTTCCGTGTTTCCGGAGTAGGACGAGAAAAGGAGGAGGTCCTCCGGGGTGATCCAGGCGGGGGGCTCGTAGTGGCGGATCACGTGAACCGGGGTGGTGCCCTCGCGGTCGGCGAGGACGCGCAGGAGGTCGGCGGCGATCGCCGACCCGCCCATCCCGAACACGACGAGCCGCCGCGGCACTTGTGGAGAAATCCGTCCCATGGCCGGCGCCGCCAGCGCCGCCCCGGCGCGCAGCTGCCCCGCGAGCCCCTCGATCCGATCGCCCATCCCGCCGGGATCCAGGCGCGACCGGCGCTTCGGGTCGTCGAGCGGCGCCTTCTTCCGGGGGGCGGTCATGACGAGAAGTGCTGCGGGAAGCGACGGCTCATGTACTCCACCACGACCGTGCGAACCTCCGACGGCGTGGCCAGGCCGAGACAGCGCTGCGCCAGGGTCACCGCCTCGTCGTACGTCGACGCGCGGATGATCGTCTTGATCTCGGGAACGAGGTAGGGGCTCACGCTCAGCTCCGTCACGCCCAGCCCCAGGAGAAGAACGGCGTAGAGCGGCTCGCCCGCCATCTCCCCGCAGATGGCCACGCGAATTCCGAAGCGCTGCCCTGCCTCCACGACCGTTCGAATCGCGCGAAGGACCGCCGGATGGAGCGGCTCGTAGAGCTCCGAGATCGCCTCGTTGCCCCGGTCGACCGCGAGCGTGTATTGGATCAAGTCGTTCGTCCCGATCGAAACGAAGTCCGCCTCCCGCGCGAGGAGGTCGATCGCGAAGACCGAGGCCGGCGTCTCCACCATGACGCCCAGCGAGACCCGATCCGCCATGGGAGTCCCTTCCACCAGCATCTGGCGCCGGACGCGATTCACGATCGAGCGCGCCTTTCGAAAGTCCTCGAGCCCGATCACCATCGGGAACATGACGCGCACGTTGCCGTGCGCCGCGGCGCGGAGGATCGCGCGCACCTGCGTGCGGAAAATCTCCTCGTGGCGGAGCGAGAATCGAAGCCCGCGCATCCCGAGAAACGGGTTTCGCTCGACGGGCGTCCCGAGGTACGAGGCGAACTTGTCTCCGCCGACGTCCAGGGTCCGGATCGTCACCGGGTGCGGCTTCATCGCCTCCACGATGGACCGGTACGTGGAGTACTGCACTTCCTCGGTCGGGAGCGTCTGGCGCGAAAGGTAGAAGAACTCCGTTCGGTAGAGCCCGATTCCGTCGGCCCCGTTTTCGAGGATGGACGGCAGTTCCTCGGGCACCTCGAGATTCGCGCCCAGCTCGACGACGCGTCCGTCGAGCGTGACGCACTGCTGATCCTTGAGCGCGGCGAGGTTTGATTTCAGCTCGCGATAGCGCCGCTGCTTCCGGCGGTGTTCCTCGAGCGTCTCGGGATCCGGATCGAACACCGCCACGCCGCGCGTGCCGTCGATGAGCGCGGTCATTCCTTCCCGCGCCGAGTTCATCGCCTCGTGCAGCCCGACGACCGCCGGGATCCCGCGGGCGCGCGCCATGATCGCGGTGTGCGACGTCCGGCCCCCCAGGTCGGTGGCGAAGCCAAGGATCTTGTCCCGCGGCGCCATGGCCATTTCGCTCGGCGGCAGGTCGGAGGCGACGATGAGGGACGGGACGCGGAGGTCGCTCAAGGAGCCCGAGCGGACGCCGCCCAACTGCGCCAGCACGCGGCGGCGCACGTCTCGAATGTCGAGCGCCCGGCCGCGGAAGTACTCCCCGTCCGCCTCGTCGAGCCGTGCGGCGACCGCGCTCAGGATCTTCCGGTAGCAGTACGCTGCGCCCTTCAGGTCGCGCTCGATCGCCTCGAGCGTCTGGGTGATGGCATCGGGGTCGTCCAGGATCGCGATCTGCGTGTCGAGAATCCCGGCGTG
>DATEND010000271.1:0-3567 GCA_035275245.1 Candidatus Eiseniibacteriota bacterium | reverse complement strand
TAGCCGCCGCGCGCGGGATGGAGATCGTAACCGCCGACCCCTGCCCCTGACCCGCGCTCTCCATGCGAACCGATCCGCCCATCATTTCCACCAGCTCCTTCACGATGACGAGCCCCAGCCCGCTCCCCCCGAACTTCCGTGTCGTCGAGGTGTCCCCCTGCGAGAACTTCCGGAAGAGCCGCTCCCGCTTCTCCGGCGAGATGCCGATTCCGGTGTCCAACACCGCAATCTCCACGAACGGCGACCCGACCGAGGCGTCCACGGTAACCGCCACCGATCCTTCGTCCGTGAACTTGATCGCGTTTCCGATGACGTTCACCAATATCTGGCGGAGTCGCGCTTCGTCGCCGCGGACGAGGAGCGACTCGGCCACCTGCTCGCACGTGAAGACCAGGTTCTTCTCGCGCGCCTGGACCTCCATCGTGGATTGCAGCTCGTCGAGAAGCGGCCGAAGCCGGACGTCGGCCGACTCGACTTGAAGCCGCCCGGCCTCGATCCTCGAGAGATCGAGCACGTCGTTGATCAAATTGAGAAGGTGCTTGCTGCTTTTCAGCGCGTGGCCCAGAAGCTCGTTCCGCTCTTCGTCGCTCTCGCAGAGTCCGTCGAGCACCAGGTTCAAGAATCCGATGATCGAGTTGAGCGGCGTGCGGAGCTCGTGGCTCGTGTTCGCGAGGAACTCGTTCTTCAGCCGGTCCGCTTCGCGAAGCTCCACGATCAAGTCCTCGAGCTGCGCGTTCTGGCCCTGGAGTTCCGTTTGATGGAGGCGGACGGACTCGAGGAGGGTCACGTTCTGGATCGCCGTTCCGACCTGATACGAGACCGTTCGAAGTAGATCCGAGTTGCGCGTCGTGAGCTTCTCCCCTTCCACGCTCAGGATCGACATGACGCCCACGACTTCGTCGCGCGCCAGAAGGGGCAGGTGGACGACCGTGGCGATGCTGCGATCGAGAAGCTCCGATTCGGTGACCTGCTCGCGGGATTGGATCGCCTTCAGCACGCCGGGATTGATGGCGTCCGGGATCATGTGGGACGAGAGCCGAAGCGAAGGGTTCAGATAGGAGGCCTCGGCGACGAGGGCGAGATGCGAATCCCCCGCCTCGTAGCGGTGGATCCAGCACGCGTCCACCTCGAGCCCCTCGACGATCTCGCGCGCGGCCGCGGTGAGCATCGCCTGCGGCTCGATGCTGCTCCCGGTCGCCACGGCGAGCGACGCGAACGCCGAGAGTTCGGCGGCCCGCCGGCTCGACTCCGCCTCGATCCACCGCTGATTCCCCATCTCGATCACGGTCACGATGTAGCACGGGTGGGTGGAAGCGCTCGCCGCGTTCGCCGCGTCCGCATCGCCCGCGGCCGGCGACTCGCCCGCACCGGCGTCGCGACCCGTCGATACCGGCGTGAGCGAAACCATCATCGGACTCGTCTCGCCGATGGAGGTTCGAATCTCGAGCTCGCCCAGCCACTTCCCCGAGTGCTCCAGGTCCTCGAAGATCCGCTCCTCGAGATCGAGCGGCGCGTCGGACGAGAGGAATCGTCGAAACGGAGATCCGGCGAGAATCGACGGCGTGAGCCCGGTGATCGTGGCGATCGTCTCGTTCGCCCGAAGAATCGTGCGATCCTTGGCTAGCATCAGCATGCCGATCGGGGCGCGATCGAAATGCTCGAGGAGGGCTTCCGACGCGGCCGGAACCAAACTGGCAGAGGGAAGACCGGAGATGGGCGCCGACATGCGGATCGAGTCGCCTCCATTGGAGTAACCTGGGACAGTCGTTGCCGATACGGCCGATGTATCGGCTTGGCCGGGGGCGATCTGGAGGGTTCCCGGGGGTCGTGGGCGCCTCTGGACCCGGCCGGCCCGGTGGGGCTATGCTGCGGTGGGACGCAACCTTATCCGGGACGGGAGGGGTCAGGGATGACGAAGGTTTCGGCGGGAGTGCTGACCGGAATCGTGCTGGGAGCGGCCCACGGCCTCGCCGCCGCATGGGGCGAGCCCCGCGTCATGGACATCTTCACGTCGGTCCTTGGTCGCGCCTCGCAGGGAATCATCACGGGCGTGCTCTCGGCGTACGCCACGCCCGGCCGCACGCCGGTCTGGCGCGGCGCGCTCGTGGGCGCCGCGATCGGACTCGCCCTCGGCGGCCTCGCCGGCATCCCGGACCGGAACTGGCTCCTGATGGTTCCGGCGGGCGGTGCGATCGGCCTTCTCTGCGGCGCCGCAACGGCCCGCGCCGGACGCTAGCGTCCGCTATTTCCTCGGTGCCGCGCCGGTGCCTACGGCCGCGCCGACTTTCGCCGGTTCCTTGCCCACCGCCACGCGCGTGTAGGTGCCAGGGTTCAGATACTTCTTCATCACATCCGAAACCTGCGCGGGCGTGACGGCCCGAACCAGCTCCGGATACTTGTCCGCATACTCGAAGCCCAGCCCCGACACTTCGTAGAGAGCGAGCCTGGACGCAACGGCTGCGTTTTCTTGCGCGCCGAGGTAGTAGGCGGAGAGCACCTTGTCGGTCGAACGCTTCAGCTCGTCCGCCGTGAGCGGTCCCCGAACGATGCTCGTGACGTCTTCTACGACGCCCGACGAGGCCATCTGGAAGTTGGAAGGGGTCACGCCCATCTCGTTTTGCGCCGACGCCTGTCCCACGCGATTCAGCATGTAGAACCACGAGCGGTAGGCCACGCCTTTTTCATAGACGTACTTGAAGAAGAGTTTGTCGCCGATCAGCGAGACCCCCGCCTTGAGCGGCACGTAATCGGGATCGAGCATCGAGCAGGCGAGCCAGCCTGTGTTGTACGTGACCTGCTCCTGCTCCTTCGGTTCGAAGATCACGTTCTTGGCCGTCGCGGGCGCGTCCTTGGCGTTCCCGACGACGTTGGGCGTGCCCTTGCGCACGGCGCCGAGCGTCTTTCGCGCGACCGCGAGCACTTGCTCGGAATCGAAATCACCGGCGATCGAAATCACCAGATTCGATCCGCTGAACATCGTCTCGTACGCGCGCTTCAAGTCGGCCGCCGTGATCTTGGCGAGCGACGCCTCGTCGCCGGCTAGTGGCCTCCGATAGGGCGAGTTCTTGTAGAGCGCCTGGGCGTACTTGAGATTCGTGTATTCGAACGGCCGGTCCCCCAGGCTCTTCGCCTGCTGAATCAAGTCCTCGCGAACTTTCGCGATCTCGGCGGTCGGGAAGGTCGGCTGCGTCAAGACGGCGCGGTAGATCTCCCACGCCTTCTCCCAATTCGCGGACGGCGCCTGCCACGTGACGGTGGCGAAGTCGGCATCGCCGGCGCTGGAGAGCCGCATCCCGATTCCCTGCGCCCGCTCGGAAATGTCACGGGCGGACATGTTGCCGGCGCCACGTCGAAGTAGGATCGACGCCATGTGCGACACGCCCGCCAATCCTTCCGGCTCGATCCACTGCCCGCCACGCGCCATCGTCGCGGCCGCGACGACCGGCGTGGCGTGGTCCTCCTTCAAGAGCAGCGTGATGCCGTTCGGGAGCACCTCCTTGCGGGGCGCCGAAGCGGTCACCGAGCGCGTGGCGCCGGCGACGGGCCAGGCGCTTCGCCACGCGGCCA
>DATEND010000270.1:0-5469 GCA_035275245.1 Candidatus Eiseniibacteriota bacterium | reverse complement strand
TGGCGCGCACGCTGGAAGCAAATCTCGAAGCGCTTCTGCTCGCGGCCCGAAGCCGAGTCCACGTGGCCGAGCTGGATCGCGCGGTGCTCCCGGCCGCCGGGCCGTGGCACATCGTCTTTCTCGATCCGCCGTATGATGGGGACGCCGGGGAGCGGTGGCTTCGCGCGCTCGCCGCGGCGGCGTGGCCCCCCGACGGCGGGTTGGTCGTGTACGAGCGGCGCGCCGGCACCGAGGTGCGCGCGCCGGAAGCGTTGACGCTCAAGACCGAGCGCGCGTACGGAGACGCGGCGGTCGCGTTCTACCAGACGGGCGGGCCCCGCGGGCCGACGCCCAAGGGAGGAGCATGAACAGCGCGGTGTTCGCCGGGACCTTCGATCCAGTCACGAACGGCCACGTCGACCTGATCCGGCGCGCGCTGCGCGTCGTTGATCGGCTCACCGTCGCGGTCGCGTCGCGGCCCGAGAAGCAGGTTCTTTTCTCGCAGGAGGAGCGGGTCGAGATGATTCGCGAGGCGATCGGCAAGGAGCCGCGCCTCGACGTCGCGCCCTTCACCGGACTCCTCGTCAACTACGCGAAGGAACGCGGCATCGGAACCATCATTCGCGGCGTTCGGTTCGTCTCCGACTTCGAGTACGAATTCCAGATGGCGCTCATGAATCGCCGGCTGAGCGACCAGGTGGACACGATCTTCCTGATGCCGAGCGAGGCGCACACGTTCGTGAATTCGACGCTCATCAAGGAGATCGCCCGGCACGGCGGCGACGTCCAACCCTTCGTTCCGTCCGGCGTCGCGGCGCGGCTCAAGACCGCGCTCGCGGCCAAGCGATGACCCGGCGCCGCGTCAGCTCGCGCGTTTCGGCGCTCAAACCCTCGGAGACGATGGCGCTCAGCGCTCGGGCGCGTGCGCTCCGGGCCAAGGGCGAGAAGGTCGTATCGTTCGCCGCGGGCGAGCCCGACTTCGATACGCCGAAGCACATCCAGGAGGCGGCGGTGGAGGCAATCCGCGGCGGCCACCATCGCTACACGGAGGTGGCCGGCGTCGCGCCGCTTCGCGCCGCGATCGCCGAGAAGCTGGCGCGCGACAACGCCGTGCGCTATTCGCCACAGGAGATCGTCGTTTCGAACGGCGCCAAGCACGCCATTTGGAACGCGCTCTTCACGCTTCTCGAGCCGGGAGACGAGGTGCTCTGCCCGGTTCCGTACTGGGTCACGTTTCCCGAGATCGTCCGGCTCGCGGGCGCCGTTCCGGTGTTCGTCCGCCCACAGGATGGCGGCTCCAAGGTGACCATCGCCGACCTGAAGCGCGCCGCGACGCCGAAGAGCCGCGTCCTGATCCTGAACAGCCCCAACAACCCTTCGGGTGCCGTGTACGACCCATCCGAGATCGAGCGGCTCGCGGCCTTCGTGGTCGAGCACGATCTGTTCGTCCTCTCGGACGAGATCTACGAGCAGCTCGTCTATGGGGAAGCACGGCACGTGAGCATCGCGTCGATCGGGGAAGAGGTGCGCCGCCGCACGGTGCTGATCAACGGCGTCTCGAAGACGTGGGCGATGACGGGCTGGCGCATCGGCTACGCCGCCGCCTCGCTCGACATCGCGGAAGCGATGGAGCGGCTCCAGGGGCAGACGACGTCCAACCCGTCTGCCGTCTCGCAGCAGGCGGCGCTGCGCGCCCTGACGGGGGACGTCGCCCCGGCCCGAGAGATGCGCGCCCGGTTCGAGGCGCGGCGCAATCTCGTCGTCGAACGCCTGGCGCGGATCCCAGGGGTTCGCCTGACGCCGCCTGAGGGGGCCTTCTACGCGTTCCCGGACTTGAGCGAGCGAATCGCCGCGGCGGGGCACGGCGTTCGCGACTCCGCGGGACTCTGCGACTACCTGATCGACGAGGCGAAGGTCGTTTGCGTTCCGGGCTCGGCCTTCGGCATGGAGGGCCGACTCCGAATCTCGTACGCGGTCGGCGAACGGGACATCGTCGAGGGGCTCGACCGTTTGGAAGCGGCCCTGGACCGCCTCGTGTCGAACCAGGGCTCCGTTCCGGCCTCCCGGGAGGAGTAAGGCGACCGCATGCCGACCTACGACTACGAGTGCGAGAAGTGCGGCCTCAAGTTCGAGCTCTTCCAGAGGATGTCGGATCCGCCGCGGAAGCGCTGTCCGAGGTGCCGGGGGAAGGTCCGCCGGCTCATCGGAACGGGCGCCGGGATGATCTTCAAGGGGAGCGGGTTCTACATCACCGACTACCGGTCCGACTCGTATAAGGAACAGAAAAAGAAGGAGTCCGGGGATCAACCTAAAGTAAAGGATCAACCCAAGCCGAAGGCGCCCGAGACGAAGGGAAAGAAAGGACGAAAGAAGTCCGGAAGTACTGATCTTTGAGGCAATTCCGTTTGACCGCCCCGGATCGCTCTGATAGCTTCGCCGAGTCGTGGACGACGGCCCTGCTCTCCTCCCGCACCATGCCGCATCGCCGCAGCCGCGCCATGCAATTTACTTTTTAACTATAACTTACAGACCCAACTTGGACCAACCCGCGAAGGGAGTTGAATGGCGTATCGCGTGACCTTGATTCCGGGCGACGGCACGGGTCCCGAGCTCGCGAAGGCGACGCGGCGCGTGCTCGAAGCGACCGGAGTGGAGTTCGACTGGGATATCCAAGAAGCCGGCTTGGACGTGCATGCGAGAGAAGGGACGCCGCTTCCGGACCGCGTGTTGGCCTCCCTTCGGAAGAACAAGGTCGGGCTCAAGGGCCCGATCACGACGCCCGTGGGCACGGGATTCCGAAGCGTGAACGTCGCGCTCCGAAAGGAGCTCGACCTCTTCGCGTGCGAGCGGCCCTGCAAGTCCTATCCCGGCGTTCGCTCGCGATACACGAACGTCGACGTCGTGATCGTTCGCGAGAACACGGAAGATCTCTACGCGGGCATCGAATTCGAGAAGGGCTCCCACGGGGCCAAGGCGCTTCTCGACTTGGTGCGCGTGGAAGCGAACCGCGAGATTCGAGAGGATTCGGGAATCTCGATCAAGCCGGTCAGCGTCATGGGTTCGGAGCGGATCGTGCGCCACGCGTTCGAGTACGCGAAGAAGCTCGGGCGCAAGAAGGTCACCGCGGTGCACAAGGCGAACATCATGAAGTACTCGGACGGGCTCTTCCTCGAGGTGGCGCGCCGGGTCGCGGGCGAGTTTCCGGAGATCGAGTTCAACGACCGGATCGTGGACAACATGTGCATGCAGCTCGTCCAGTCCCCGGAGGACTACGACGTGCTGGTGCTGCCGAACCTGTACGGCGACATCATCTCGGACCTGGCCGCGGGCTTGGTCGGCGGGCTCGGCATGGCGCCGGGCGCCAACATCGGCACGAATGCCGCGTTGTTCGAGCCGACCCACGGCTCGGCCCCCAAGTACGCCGGCAAGGACAGGGTGAATCCGCTCGCGATGATCCTGAGCGGGATGCTGATGCTTCGGTACCTCGGCGAGAAGGAGGCGGCGGAACGCCTCGAACGGGCGATCGCCGCCGTGATCGTCGAGGGGAAGCGGGTCACGTACGACATGAAGGCGGAACGAAGCGATCCGACCGCGGTGGGGACCCAGGCGGCGGCGGACGCGATCATCGAAGCGTTTCGAAGGGGCTAGGCGGCCGCCGTGCTGGCCGACCGCGCCCGCATTCACGTGATCGCGGGGAAGGGGGGAGACGGCTGCGTTTCCTTCCGCCGCGAGAAGTACGTGCCGAAGGGCGGGCCGGACGGCGGCGACGGAGGGCACGGCGGGAGCGTGATCCTGGCCGTGAATCCGCACCTGCGCACCCTGCTCGACTTCCAGTCGAAGACCCGCTTCAAGGCGCGGGCCGGCGACAAGGGAAGCGGCAATCGGAAGTCGGGGCGCGCCGGCGGGGACTTGACGATCGAGGTCCCGGCCGGGACGCTCGTCCTGGACGACGAGACCGACGCGATCGTGGCCGATCTCGTCGACGAGGGCGGGACGTTCGTGGTGGCGAAGGGCGGGCGCGGCGGGCGCGGGAACGCGCGGTTCGCGACGCCGACGCACCAGACGCCGCGCGAGGCGGAGCCTGGCCGCGCGGGCGAGGAGCGACGTCTCCGCCTGGAGCTTCGGCTGATCGCGGACGTCGGGCTGGTCGGGTTTCCGAACGTCGGAAAGTCGACGATGCTCACGCGACTCTCGGCCGCGCGTCCCAAGATCGCCGACTATCCGTTCACCACGCTCGAGCCCCACTTAGGTCTCGTCCGGGTCGGGGCGGAAGACGAGGGGCGGTCCTTCGTGATGGCGGACCTCCCCGGATTGATCGAGGGGGCCCACAAGGGAAAGGGGCTGGGACACGAGTTCCTGAAGCACATCCTACGGACTCGGGTTCTGCTCTTTCTGATCGACAGTCTCTCGGAGGATCCCGGCCGGGATCAGGCCACGCTCCAGAACGAGCTCGAGGCGTTCGACCCCGAGCTCGGACGAAAACCGATGCTGGTCGCGCTGAGCCGTTCGGATCTCGCGGAGCGGCCTCCGTCGATTCAGGATCCGCCGCCGTTTCCTTTGGGGCGGGCCCGGTGGGCCGGATCCGTGTCCGGGGTGTCGGGGGCGGGAACGCAGGAACTGAACGAGTCGATCTGGAATATGTTAGTGGAGGATGTGGTCCCGCCGGAGAAGGATCGTCGCGACGATTCCGTCGCCGAGGCCAAGGAGTGACGCCATGACACCCAAGGATGTGGCACGGCTCTGGGAAGAGCTGAGGCATCGAGACCCCGAAGAGAAGATCGACTGGATCCGGCAGCTCGCCAAGGATCCGACGCCCGAGTCCGTCGAGGTGCTCCTCGACGTCCTGACGCAGGAATCCTGGTTCCTACGTGACCAGGCGGCACGGGCGCTCGCGACGCTCGGCGAAGAGGTCTTCGAATCGCTCGTCGAGTACCTGGGGTCGGGTCTTTGGTACACACGCGCGGCCGCCGCGTCGTCGCTCGGAAGGATGGGGCTCCCCATCGCGGCCGAGCCGTTGACGCGACTGCTACGCGATCCCAACCGCACGGTGCGCGACGCGGGCTGGGACGCGCTCGTCAAGCTGGCGCAGAACGACGTGGCGGCCCACGCGGTCGCCGACTCCTTCGCGTGTCTTCCGGAGCGGGCCCAACGCTTCGCGCTGGAAGGACTCTTCGTTCGGGACGCGGACGTGGCCGACCGGATCGGGCGGATCATGTCGGATCCCGCGCTCCGCGCCGCCGCCGAGCGCACGGGCCTGAAGCGCGCCGCGGGGGACGCGGACGGGTTCACGTGGGACGACGTCGTGGGCGATGGGGCCGAAAGCGTCGGCTGACTTCGTCGGGCCCGCGCCGACGCCCAGCTTCGTCGCGGAGGTCCGCGCCGTAACGGCCGAGGACGAGGGCTACCCGAAGAGATTGAAGCGCCTCGCGTCGCCCCCCCGGGTGCTCCACCTGGCGGGGAGTTGGGAACATGACGGCCCGATCGTGGCCA